>DATMSN010000697.1:0-11038 GCA_035565375.1 Duganella sp.
GCGCGGAGTTGCTGGAACAGGGCGCCGAAGTGATCATCCCCGGCGTCAGTGAGATCGCCGCGCTCGCCGGAGCGCTACGCCAACGCGGGCTGCCCGTGCTGGACAGCCACCAAATCTATGTGGATTATGCGCTGGCATGGCGGGATGACGGGAAGCCGCTCGCGTTCAAGCTCGGCATCGTTGGCGGAATCGGTCCAGCGGCGACGGTGGATTTCATGCAAAAGATCGTCCGGAATACGCCCGCTGCATGCGATCAGGATCACATTCGCCTGATCGTCGACCATAATCCGCAGATACCGGACCGGACCGCCAATCTCATCGGACAGGGGGCCGATCCGACGCTGGCGCTTTACTCGGCCTGCAAACGCCTGGAAGCCAATGGCGCCGCGCTGATCGCCATGCCCTGCAACACAGCGCATGCGTATGTGGCCCGCCTGCAGCCGGGCCTGGCCATACCAATCGTGAATATGCTGTCGGAAACCGCGCGCCACATCAGCGAGCATTGTGCGGGGCATGGCAAGGTCGGATTGCTTGCCACCACGGGCACCGTCGGCAGCGGTGTCTATCATGAAGCAGCGCGGGGCGGCGATTTCGAACTGATCGTGCCGGACGCGGCCCACCAGACGCTGGTGATGGAGGCGATCTACGGCAAGCTGGGCGTGAAGGCGGGGCACACGGACGGTCCGTGCAAAGCGCTGTTGATGCGGGCCGTGGAGCATCTGGTGGAGCGCGGGGCGACCGTCATTGTGCTTGGATGTACGGAATTGCCGTTGTTGTTGCCGGAGCAGCCGGCCCTGGTGGTCGGGGGACATGCGACGGTGGTGCTCGATCCGACCGCCATCCTGGCGCGGCGGTGCATCGCCTTGTCCCTCCATCCGCAACAGCGGTATCCGGAAGAGAGCAGTCAGGCGCTTCTTGCGAAGCAGTCCTGTCCTCTCCAAACTGTATTGACCAGTTAAGGTTTGATCACCGCCACCGCGCCGCCGGACGGCGCCAGCTTCAACGTCAGGCTGCCGGAGGCGCTGACTTTGCTGTCGCTGGCCTTCAGTTGCTTGGGACCGGCGCCATCCTGCAGCACATGCGCGCTGTGGGGGCCTTTGCCGAGGAACGACAGCGGCACCTTCAACGTGCGGCCCGCCTCGTTGGTCATCGCGCCGATGTACCAGGTGTCGCCCTTGCGCCGCGCCGAGACGATGTACTGGCCGATATCGCCGGCCAGGATGCGGGTTTCGTCCCACGATGTCGGCACCGTCTGGATGAACTCCGCGCCGTCGGCGTTGGCGTACGCGGCCGGGGCGTCCGATACCATCTGGAACGGGCTGTCGTACACCACGTACATCGCGATGGCCTGGCCGCGCGTGGTCATCACCATCGGCTCGTGGTTGCGGTGCTTGAACTCGGCCGGCGTGACGTTGCGGAAGCCGCCCGGCGTGTAATCCATCGGTCCGAGGATCATGCGCGTGAACGGCAGCGTGACGTTGTGCGTGGCCGTGATGCGCGCGCTCCACTTGTTGTTCTCCGCGCCCAGCACGCCTTCCTGCGTGATGTAGTTCGGCCAGGTGCGGTTCAAGCCGTTGGGTGGATAGGCGCCGTGCAGGTTGACCATCAGGTGGTGCGCCGCCGCCTTTTCCAGCACCTTGTGATACCAGTCGACCATTTCCTGGTCGTTGCGGTTCATGAAGTCCACCTTGACGCCCTTGATACCCCAGGCTTCATATTGCTTGAAGGCCGCATCCATCTGCTTGTCGAGCTGCTGCCATTGCAGCCACAGCCAGACGCCCACGCCCTGCGACTTGGCGTAGTCGAGCAGGGCGGGCATGTCCATCTCGGGTTTGCCGCGCGTTACGTCCGCGTTGGGATTCGGTTCGATATCGCTGCCGACCGACCAGCCCTCGTCGATCAGGATATCGTCCAGCTTCATGCGCTTGGAGAAGTCGATGAAGGCCTTGTACGTGGCGGTGTTGACGCCGGCGTTGGGCACGTCGACGGCCCAGTCGTTCCACCAGTCCCACGACGTCTTGGCCGGCTTGATCCAGCTGGTGTCCTTGATTTGCGACGGCGCGGCCAGCGTCGGGATCAGCGAGGAGGCGGCCAGGTCGCCCGGCGCGTCGGCCAGCATCACCACCCGCCACGGCGTCTGGAACCCCTGTCCCTTGAGTTGGACGCTGGCCGAGACGGATTTGCGGGAGCGGAAGTCGCGGTCGTTGTCGAAGCGCGGCGGCAGCGTGACCGCCACGCCCAAGCCGGCGTCGCCACGGCCGGACAGGAAGAAGCCGGGATAGTCCTTGACGTCCGATTCGGCGACGGCGAAGGTGGTCTGCCCGGCGCCCGTCTTGCACACCAGCGGCGCGATGTAATGGTGGAAGTTGCGGATCTTCGACGCCTTGGTCTGGTCGTACTCGGCCTCGAAGCTGCTGTCGAAGCGGCCCATGTTGGCGCCCCAGCAGTCGTAGTCTTTGGCGAAGTTGAATTGGGTGGCCTCGCTCTTCACCTTGACCGCGCTGACGCCGGCCTGTTCCGGCAGGGTATAGCGGAAGGCGACGCCGTCGTCGTACGCCCGCACCAGCAGGTGGAAGTTGAGCGGCTTGCCGGCGGCGGCGAACGCCAGGTCGGCGTGGTTGTAGTGGTCGGGAGCGCTGCGCGCCTTGCCCACCACGATGTCGTAGGTGTCGTTGACGCTGCCATTGGTGTTGCCGGTCAGCTTGGCGCCGGGCCCGATCGCGCCGATGTCCAGACTTAAACCCAGCGGCGACGGCTCGATGACGACTTTGCCGTTGCGGCTGACGGAGTAGGTCAGTTTGTCGCTGTCGATGGTCACCACATTGCTGCCGCTGGGCGATTTGACGGTGACGGTTTCCGCTTGGGCGGACGCCATCGCGGTTATTACGGTGGTCATCGCGATCAGGGTGGCGGCGCGTACGTGATCTGGCATGGTGGTATGTCTCCGAATTTATAGGTATTCACTTTAATTACCGCCAATTCTGGCGGCGGCGAGGGGAGGCGGTCAGCGGTCAGCAGTCTTTGCCGCACGGCCAAAACAACGGATAATGGTGCCCAACTCATTTTGAGCACTAAATATTGGAATTCTCCCATGGAAATTAAGGTCAACTTTCTCGACAAGCTGCGTCTCGAAGCCAAGTTCGATGATTTCACAGTGATCGCCGACCAGCCCATCCGCTACAAGGGCGATGGCTCCGCACCCGGTCCGTTCGATTACTTTCTGGCCTCATCGGCCTTGTGCGCGGCCTATTTCGTCAAATTGTATTGCGTAACTCGCAATATTCCTACCGAAAACATTCGTCTGTCGCAGAATAATATTGTTGATCCGGAAAACCGCTACCAACAGATATTTAAAATCCAGGTCGAACTGCCGGCGGATATCTCGGAAAAGGACCGTCTGGGGATTTTGCGTTCGATCGACCGTTGTACCGTGAAAAAGGTCGTGCAAGCAGGCCCGGAGTTCGTGATCGAGGAAGTGGAGAACCTGGATGCCGACGCCCAGGCGTTGCTGACCTTGAAGCCGGCTTCGGAAGCGGGCACCTATATCGTCGGCAAGGACCTGCCGCTGGAGGAAACGATCGCCAATATGTCCGGCGTTTTGGCCGGCCTGGGCATCAAGATTGAAATCGCCTCGTGGCGCAATATCGTTCCCAACGTGTGGTCGCTGCATATCCGCGATGCGCACTCGCCGATGTGTTTCACCAACGGCAAGGGCGCGACCAAGGAAAGCGCGTTGGCGTCGGCGCTGGGCGAATATATCGAGCGGCTGAACTGCAACCATTTCTACGCCGGTAGTTTTTGGGGCGAAGACGTCGCCAACGCGCCGTTCGTGCATTATCCGAACGAGCGCTGGTTCAAGCCAGGCCGCAAAGACGCGCTGCCGGTCGACATCCTGGATGACTATTGCCTGCAAATTTATAACCCGGACGGCGAGTTACGCGGTTCGCACCTGTACGACACCAACTCCGGCAATAAGGAGCGCGGTATCTGTTCGCTGCCTTTTGTCCGGTACTCGGACAACGAGGTGGTGTACTTCCCGTCCAACCTGATCGAAAACCTCTACGTCAGCAACGGCATGAGCGCCGGCAATACCCTGGCCGAAGCCCAGGTGCAGTGCCTGTCGGAGATTTTCGAGAGGGCGGTGAAACGCGAAATTCTGGAAGGCGAAATCGCCTTGCCCGACGTGCCGCAAGAAGTGCTGGCCAAATACCCCGGCATCGTGGCAGGCATTCAGGGCCTGGAAGAGCAGGGATTCCCGGTTCTGGTGAAGGATGCGTCGCTGGGCGGAACGTACCCCGTGATGTGCGTGACCTTGATGAATCCGCGCACGGGTGGCGTGTTCGCGTCGTTCGGCGCGCATCCAAGCTTCGAGGTGGCGCTGGAACGCAGTTTGACGGAATTGCTGCAGGGGCGCAGCTTCGAAGGCCTGAACGATTTGCCTCGGCCTACCTTTGTCAGCAACGCCGTGACGGAACCAAATAACTTCGTCGAGCACTTCATTGATTCGAGCGGTATCGTCTCGTGGCGTTTTTTCAGCGCCCAAGCCGATTACGATTTCGTCGAGTGGGATTTTTCCGGCCACGGCGAAAACTCCAATGCCGACGAAGCCGCGACCTTGTTCGGCATTCTGCAGGAAATGGGCAAAGAGGTGTACACGGCGGTGTACGACCAATTGGGCGCCACCGCCTGCCGTATTCTGGTGCCGGGTTATTCGGAAGTGTATCCGGTGGAGGATCTGATCTGGGATAACACCAACAAGTCCTTATTGTTCCGCTCCGATATTCTGAACTTGCATCGCCTGGACGACGCCAGCCTTGAGGCGCTGCTTGAACGTCTGGAGAACAGCGAGCTGGACGAGTACGGCGACATCGCCACATTAATCGGCATCGAGTTTGACGAGAACACTCCCTGGGGCCAGCTGACGACGCTGGAGTTGAAGCTGCTGATTAATCTCGCCTTGCAGCAATTTGAGGAGGCGCAGGAGCTGGTGGAAGCCTTCCTGCAGTACAACGACAACACGCTGGAGCGCGGACTGTTCTATCAGGCCGTGAATGTGGTGCTGGAAGTGCTGCTGGACGACGACCTGGAACTGGACGATTACGTCGTCAATTTCCGCCGGATGTTTGGCGCCGAGCGGATGGACGCGGTGCTGGGGTCGGTGGACGGCAGCGTGCGTTTCTACGGCCTGACACCGACCAGCATGAAGCTGGAGGGCCTCGACAGGCACGAACGCCTGATCGACAGCTACAAGAAATTGCATACGGCGCGGGCCGGCTCGGCGGCCAAGGCCGGCTAGCGTTGCAGGGGGCGACGGCAGGACACCACCTGCCGCGTCACTGCCCGCCCAACTTCTGCGGAATTGCCTTGTCGAGCCGGCGCATGATGTCGTCACTGACATCCTTGCTGCACATGATGTGGCGAGACTCGCCGGTTGGCACATCCGGCAAGCGCAGGACGCGCAAGCCCTTGTCGCGCAGCTCGGCAAGCTGAAGCAGATAATCGGCCTCTTCCGGGGCCAGGAACATCAGGTCGGCCCGGTGCGCGGCGATCATCGCCATCATCACCACGCTCTCGGTGGTGGTGGAGATCCGCGCCGGCCGCGCCTTGGCCAGCGCATCGTCGACGTAGCCGCCATAGGAATACTTCTCTTTCACCAGCACCATCAAGCCCCGCATGGCGAGCAGTTGTTGCAGCGTCGCCTCGCCGCGAAAGGCAAAGTCGTCGCGCACGATCGCCACCAACGGCAGGTCGCGGTAGATCGGCCGCGAGAACTTGGCGTAACGCTCGCGCTCAGCGTTCCTGAACCAGCCGACGGCACAGCGCCGACCACCTTCCTGGAGCAGCGCCAGCTGGCGATTGCTGGGCGCCCGCATCCAGCGCGCCGGCACAGCCGCGTCGGCGAATGCCGCCGTCGCCGGGTCCGCCGTCAAGCCGTGCACGCCCCCGTCCGGCGCGCTCATCAGGTACGGCGGGCGTTCGTTGTAGTAGAGGACCAAAGGTTCCTGCGCCCGGGACACCGGCAACAGCAATAGCCACAAGCACAGGATGCGGAACATCACACGTTACTTCTTGCTCTTCTTCGCGCCGATTACCTTGTTCAGCTTGCCGATGACCTCGTCCGAGACGGCCTTGCTGCACATGATGTAGCGGTCGTCACCCGCGGGCACGTCCGGCATCTTGATTTGCTTGAAGTTGCCCGCGCCGATGCCGGATTGCTCCACCAGATAGCTTGCTTCCTCTTCGGACGCGAACATGAAGTCGACCGAATTGGCGTTGACCAGTTGCAACATTTGGGTCGCGGTGCCGTTCGATTTGGTTTGCGCGGCCTTCACCTTGTCCAGCGCGGCATCGATGTACGGGCCGTAGGTGAAATTTTCCTTGACCAGCACGCGCACTCCCTTGGTCGCCAGGATATCGCCGAGCTTGGCGTTCTCGCCGACGGCGAACTTGGGATTGGCGATGATCACCGTCGGCTTGTCGCGATAGATCGGTTTGGTGAACTTGGCGAACTGCTCGCGCTCGGCCGTCTTATACCAGCCGATCGCGCAGTTGGGACCGCCTTCCTTGATCACCACCAATTGACGGTTGGGCGGGACCTTGCTCCATGCGACGTCGATTCCGGCGGCATGGAACGCCTCGGCCGCGGGCGTGCCGGTCAGGCCGCTGGCGGATCCGTCGGCGCCCGCCACCAGGTAGGGCGGGCGGTCGTTGAAACTCAAGGTGATTTTGTCGTCGGCCATGGCAAGCACCGGCGCCAGCATCGACAGGCAAGCCAACAGGCGGCTGAGAGTATGGTGTTTCATGATGGTGTCCGATCAAAATTTATGGAAAATGCCAACGCCGTAGAAATTGACCGACGTCGCGCTGGCGCGGCGCGAGGCGTCCGCGTAAAGATAGGTGCGGGTCGACAGGTTGTATTCATACCCGAGGCTGGTTTGCTTGGTCTTGGCGAGGCCGTCGGGTGACTTTTGTCCATAGCCAGCGAGGATCGTGCCCAGTCCGACGTTCCAGTTCAGGCCCGTCACCCACGCGTTGGTGGTGGCATTGGTCGCCATGGTGTGGCTTTGATCCTGCTTCTGATAGGACGCCAGCAGCTTGACGTCCGGATGCGGCTGTACCGAGCCGGCGACCGACCACAAGGTGGTTTCCGCCGCGTTGCGCTCGTACGCCAGCATGGCGCCGAAGATGCCACCCTTGTACGTGCCCGACGCGGAATAGGGATTCGAGTCGAGCGTCGCGTTGGCCGGATACTGCGGGTTGGCGGCGGTGCCGCGCCCGATGACGACCGGATTGCCGTTGGCTTCCTTGGTGGCGACCGTCACGTTGAGCTGGAAGCCGCCTTTCTCGGGCGTGTTGTAGAACACCGCGTTCGACCACCGGTTGGCCGACGAGCCGGCCGGATCGAGCGGCTGGCTGTTGTAGCCGGCCACCGTCAGATCGGTCTGGAAGCCCGCCGTGCTGGGCACGCCACGCCACGGCTCGAATGCGCTGGACGAGTCCTGCAGCGCGGTCAAGCCGCGACCGATGCGCACGGTGCCGAAGGCGCCCTGCAAACCCACCCGGCTCTGGCCCTGGAACAGCGGCCGCGTTTTCCCCTCGACGGTGCCGATGTCCGGGTCGTAGCGTATCTCTAGCTGGAACAAGGCCTTGAGATCGCCACCCAGGTCTTCGACGCCCTTGAAGCCAAGCCGGTTATTGTCGCGTCTGCCAACGGCAAGCGTCGTGTCGCTGCGCTTGGAGACGCCGACATCGATGTTGCCGTAGACGGTGACGGAGGACTGCGCGCAGGCGTAGCCAGCGCTGAGGGCCATGAGGGAAAAACATGCTGCGGATGCGGTCGCTTTGTTCATATCGTATCTCGCCTGTGATGGTGGTTGCTGGGAAGGGTGCTTTGGTCGCCACGCGGTCGGGGTGGCGGCATGAGTGTCTCGTCCGGCGTTTTTGCGGCCCTGAAAGTGGGTTCAGCATAAAACGACGATTGGCAGGACTGGGGAATTTCGTTCCGGCGGCCACTAATCTGTGTGAATAATGTGTCTTTGTGTTGCCACGAGGATACAAATTGAGGCGAAATATTTATCAATCCGCAACGAGGCGAGGCGCGCAGGATGGAATTCCGCATCGAACTGATTCAGGTCAAGACGCGGCGACGGGGTGTTTGGCCAAAAGGCGTGCTGACGTCCAGTTCAAGAATTATTAATGGCTGTTAATTTTCGTGAAATTTTGGGTTAATATCATTGCCGCGTTTGCAGCGAGCTGGACGGCAAGCGCATCGCTATAAAAATTGCAAAAATAAAAATGGAGACTTTGAATGCAGAAGCAAGGAACCTTACGCTGGCGTCCCCGCCTGGCGTTGATACCGCTATGCCTGGCGATGGCGTCATCGCACGCGGCGGCCGATCCGCTTGCGCCGACGGCGCGCTGGAGCGCCTACACCGCCGGTCGCGCGTCGACACCGCCGATGGGCTGGAGCAGCTGGAACGCGTTCGCCACCGATATCGACGAGGCGAAGATACTCGGCTCGGCCCAGCGCATCGTCGACAGCGGCCTGGCCGCCAAGGGCTATCGCTACGTCAATATCGATGATGGCTGGATCACCCGCCGCGAGATACCCGACGGCCGCCTGGTGATACGTGCCGACCGTTTTCCTTCTTCCGTGACCGCCGGCGGCGGCAGCAGCTTCCGTCCGTTGACCGACAAGCTGCACGCGATGGGACTGAAGGCCGGCATCTATTCCGATCTCGGCCGCAACACCTGTTCCCAGGCTTATTCCGGCGACAGCACCGACCTCCCCAAAGGCAGCGTACTGGAGCGGGAAGTGGGTCTGTACGGCCACATCGACCAGGACATCGCGCTGTTTTTCGGCGACTGGGGTTTCGACTTCATCAAGGTCGACGGCTGCGGCCTGCGCGCCTATGGCCCCGAAAGTCCGAAAGTGCGCTCCGGCGAGTACCGCGCGTTGACGCCGGTGCTGGACCTGGAATCGGTCACCCGTTCCGATATTCCGGCGGTGCAGGCGGAATTCACGCAGATTAACGCGGCGCTCAAACGCCACAAGCCCGATGGCGACTTCCTGCTGTCGCTGTGCGTCTGGGGCGCAGCCGATGTGCGCGCGTGGGGTAAAAACTACGGCAACCTGTCCCGCACCAGCGACGACATCCGGCCGTCCTGGACCCGCATGCTCAGCAATTTCGACAGCGCGGCAAGGCGCGAGCTGTATGGCCATCCGGGTAGCTGGAACGACCCCGACATGCTGTTCATCGGCGCCGGCGATTTCGATGCCGATCACCTGGTTGAAGCCAGGTCGCATTTCGCCCTCTGGGCCATGTTGAACGCGCCGCTGATGACGGGCGCCGACTTGAGGAAGACGCCGCAGCCATTGATGGACATCTTCGGCAATGCGGACATCATCGCGGTCAACCAGGACCCGGCCGGCAACCAGGCGACGCTCGCCTACGACACCGACGATCTCCAGATTCTGGTCAAGCCGTTGGCCTCGGGGCAAAAGGCGGTCGCCATCTTCAATCGCGGATTCGCGCCGATGGACGTCGACCTGACCGCCGAGCAGCTGAAGTTCCGCAAGGACGCGCCGATCACGCTGACCGATCTCTGGACCAAGGCCGACGCCACGTTCACCAACGAGACCAAGCTGCGGGTCGCGCCGCGCGAGACGCGGATCTTCCGCGTCCAGGGCACGCGGGCGCTGGCGCAGGGCATCTATCTTTCGGAACAGCCGGGCAGCGTGAATCCGGCGGTCGATGGCGTGACCACGCCGCAGGCCGACCCCACGATCTTCCGTTCATCGGGCGGATGGACCGGGACCAAGGGAGCGGGCGAACGGCCGATGTATGCCGGCTGGGGCGGCGCGCGCGCCGACAGCACGCCCTACGGCCAGACGCTGCGGATCGCCGGCACGACTTACGCCGCCGGTATCGGCGTGTTGGCCAATTCCCGCCTGGAGGTGCGCAATGCCGGCTATCGCCGCCTGAGCGCCCAGGTTGGCGTCGACGATTCCGCCCGCGATTCCGCGCACGGCGTCACATTCATGGTCTACGGCGACGGCAAGCTGCTGGCGAAGAGCAAAGCGCTGAGGCGTGGCCAGCGCGCGCAAGCATTGAGCGCCGATGTCGCCGGCGTCAAGGTGGTCGAACTGGTGGCGCGCAGCGCGGCGAAGGACAACGAGCAGCTGCCGGTAAGCTGGGGCGACGCCGCGCTGCTGTCGTCCGGCCAGACCGAATAATCCGCCGCGTCCCATTCGCGCATCGATATCGACAACGAGAGGAATCATGAGTAATACAACACGCATCGCCGCGCCCCTGTTGGCGCTCGCCACCGTGGGCGCCTGCCTGTCCGCGCACGCGGCCGAACTCGGGCTGGCCCGCATCTTTTCCGACCACGCCGTCCTGCAGCGCGACCAGCCCGTGGCCGTGTGGGGCACTGCGGGCGCCGGAAGCAAGGTCGCCGTCACGCTCGACGGGAAAACCGTCAACGGCAGCGCCGACGCGCAGGGCAAATGGAGGATACAACTGCCGGCGCGGGGCGCGGGCGGGCCGTACACGCTGTCGGTGGCGTCGGATGGGCGCACGGTCAGCCGCGCCGACATCCTCGTCGGCGACGTCTACCTGTGCTCGGGCCAGTCAAACATGGAATTCGCGCAGCGCGAGTCGACCAACGCCATGGGCGCCACGTACGGCGCCGCCAACGACAAGCTGCGCTTTGTGAACGTTGAAAAGAACAGCGCGGCGACACCGCAGGATGACCTGCCCGGTCCCGTCGAGTGGAAGGTCGCGGCGCCCGACACCATCGGCGGCGCCTCCGCCGTGTGTTACTACATGGCGCGCTCGCTGCAGGCCAGCTACAAGGTGCCGGTGGGCTTCGTCAACGCCAGTTGGGGCGGCACGACGATCCAGGGCTGGATCGGTGGCGAATCGCTGCGCACCCTCGGCGACTATCGGGCCGGGGTCGAAGCCGTCGAGCAGTTCGGCGCCGATCCGGCCGCCGGCATGCGCGCCGAGGACGTCCGCAACGAAACGTGGTGGCG
>DATMSN010000698.1:0-2967 GCA_035565375.1 Duganella sp.
GCGCCCAGCAGCAGCCCGCCGTCCTGGCCGGGCACGATGTCGGCCAGCGCCAGGCCGTTGATGTCGACCAGCGTGCGCGGCCGCGCCACCTGCTCCTTCATCAGGTCGATCAGGTTGGTGCCGCCGGCGATGAAGGCCCGGTCCTGGTCCTGGCTGTGATACAGCGCGCCGGTGACATCGCCGGCTTCGATATACGTGATCGGATTCATGCCGGCACCGTCCCCGGCAGATACGGCCGGTCGGGGTTGTCCTTGCGCTCGGGCAGGCCCATGACCTCGGTCACGGCGGCGACAATGCCCGGATAGGCGCCGCAACGGCAGACATTGCCGCTCATCAGCTCGCGCACCTCGGCGGCCGTGCCGGCCTGGCCCTCGTTGATCAGGCCCACGGCCGAACACAGCTGCCCGGGCGTGCAGTAGCCGCACTGGAAGGCGTCGTGCGCGATGAACGCTTGCTGCAACGGATGCAACTGGGCGCCGTCGGCCAGGCCCTCGACGGTGGTGATGTCCTTGCCGTTTTGCATGACCGCCAAGGTCAGGCAGGAGTTGATGCGCTTGCCGCCGACGAGCACCGTGCAGGCGCCGCACTGGCCGTGGTCACAGCCTTTCTTGGTGCCGGTCAGGCCGGTGCGTTCGCGCAACAGGTCCAGCAGCGTCACCCAAGCCTCCACCTCGAACTGTCGAGGCTGGCCATTGATGCGAAGCTTGACGGGATAGGTGATGCTGGCGGCGGGCGGTGCGGTTGACAGATGGTCGTCCATGGCGGTTCCTGAGGTGGGTTGCCATCACTTTAGCCACCGTGCCAGAACGCCACCGTGTGCCAACGCACGCTCGCGGCTGTTCGGCGGACTCAAGCTCACATCCTCCCTACTCAACCGCGTCCTTGACGCCGCGGAATCCCAGGGCGCCCGATCGGTCCTTGGACGGCGCCATCAACAGGTATTTGCCGTGCTCGTTCAGCTTGTACGTCTGCGGAAAGTACCAGTAGGAGTTTTGCGGCTGGTAGTAGCTGCCGCCGCGCAGCACCGCCGCGCGCGTATGCTCGTCGGCGAACTCGCTGGTCCATTGCCAGACGTTGCCCACCAAATCCTCCACCCCGAACGGGCTGGCCGCCTGCGGGCGCTGGCCGATCGCCTCCGGCGCGGTCAGCTCGCGGCCCTTCTCCGGTGTCTGCACCATCGCGGGATTCCAGTCGTTCCCCCATGGGTAGAGGCGGCCGTCCTTGCCTTGGGCGGCGTACTGCCATTCCCATTCGTTGGGCAGGCGCTTGCCGGCCCAGCGCAGATAGGCGCGCACGTCGTCGAGCGACACCCACACCACCGGGCGGTGCTGGTCGCCCGCCTTGGGCGCGCCGCCGGCCCAGTGCCGCAGGAAGTTGTGCGCGTCCGCCGGACGGTAGGCGGTGGCGTCGACGAACTGCTTGAACTGCGCGTTCGTCACCGGATGCTTGTCGATGTAGAAGGTCTTAATCGGCACGCTGCGCACATGGTGCCGGCGCGCCACCGGCTCCCACGGATATTGCACGTCCAGGCCCGGCTTGTTTTCCCCTTCGATCTCCACGCCATGCACCTGGAAATCGAACAGCGTGCCGGGCACTTTCACCATGCCGGGCGGAGTGGTCCGCGCCAACGGTGTCGCCTCGATCGCCACCATCTTCTGCGGCAGCGGCGCCCAGTCATTCGCATACGATCGCAGCGGCCGGGACGCCTGCTGCGCGACCGTTTTCAGCGTCGCCGCCAGCCCCGCCACCTCGACGCCGGCGTCGACGCGCAGCACGGCGCCATAACCATGGGGCTCCAGCGCCATGTCCAGTTCGGCGTAACCGCGCGCCACCTTGGGCGTCATTTCCTTGCCATCCCAGACGTCGAAATAACGCTGGCCCTCGGCGTGGGGCACACGCATGACGCGCTGGTCGACGTGCCAGTCGGTGCGATTGATCACCGTCCAAAGCGTCTTGCCCGGCAGCGGAAACTCGCTGGCATAAACGCCGTAATGCAGGGTTGGCACGTGCGGGCGCCACGCGGCGCTGACCAACTGCTCCGGGAAGGCGCGGTAGATCGTGGAGATGCGGCGCAAGGCCTCGCCGTCGCGCGGCGTGAAGCGGTTCCACCAGCCCCAGACGTTTTCCCAGCTTTGCACGCCGACGCCGTTGAAGAAGGCGTCTTGCAACAAGGTGGTGCGGTCGGTGGCCCAGCGGTCGCACACATGGACCTGATGGCGCGGCTCGAGCCACTTCCATTTGCTGACCAATGGCACCGGCGAGCTTGGCCAGTAACCCCAGCTTTGATTGTTATAGGCGAGCATGCGGTCGTCGCTGAACGCCAGCTCGGGTTCGAGCGCGATGGCGTGGCCGGTGGCGTCGGCGGCGGCGCGGTACTCGAGCGGCAGGCCGAACATCGTATCGCCGTTGATGCCGTCCGCGCCAATCCCGGCCATCAGCGCCGCCGTGGCCTCGTGGATGGTGGTGCCGGGGTCGCGCGTGCCGGTGTCCCACGGCATCGTGGGGAAGAACACCTTGACGCCGCGCGCGTGGAAGTCCTCGATCATTTGCCGCACGCCTTCGACCCCGCCGGGCAGGTCGCGCAGCATGTCCCACTGGTTGCGGTCGTCGATGCCGATGTTCGGATACACCGGCCACAGCAACACGCTGTCGATGCCGCCGTAGCGCCGCTTCAAATCGTCGAGGAAGCGGTCGACCGTGTAGCGCCGCGTGACGGGGTCGTACAGATAGCGGTCTTCCATCATCGCCTGGGTTTGCACGAAGTCGCGTTGCGTCCAGCGCAGTTGCGGCCGCCGGTACTGGGCGTCGTCGTAGCCGATCCTGGCGAGCTGCCCGCCGCGCCAGGCTTGCATCGCGGCCAGCCAGGGGCCGTGTTGGCCGGTGGTGTCGCGCTTCCAGTTGTTCAGGCGCGCCAGCCAGTCCGCTTCGCCGCTGTCCTGCTGGTCCGGGCCGAGGATCTGGCTGCCG
>DATMSN010000699.1:0-16467 GCA_035565375.1 Duganella sp.
TGCAGCTGCAGCGCGCGCGACGCAGCCTCGCGCAGGCGCAAGCGCGCACGCACGAGGGGCGCCAGCCAGCCGGTGAGCTTGAAGCCGAAGCTGGTCACCTGCGCCGGTTGCATCAAGGTGCGCGCCAGCACCGGTGTTGCCAGGTGCCGCTCCGCCAGTTCCAATAGAAGGCCGGTCAAGTCGTGCAAGCCGTCGTCCAGCAGTTGCAGCGCGTCGCGCGTGGCCAGCACCATCGCGGTGTCGATCACGTCCTGGCTGGTGCCGCCCCAGTGGACCTTGCCGGCGGCTTCGGCGTCGTACAGCGCCACGGTCTTGGTCAGTTCCTTGACCAGCGGGATGGCCAGGCTGCCGGCACGGCGGCCGGCGCCGATGATGGCGGGGATGTCGTAGAGCTGGGCGTTGCAGACGCCGGCGATGGCGCGCGCGGCCGATTGCTCCATCATGCCCTCGTCGGCCTGCGCCTGCGCCAGCGCTTCCTCGAAGCGGAACATCGCCTGCACGATGGCCGCGTCGTCAAACACGGCGATCATGTCGGTGGTGGTCAGGAAGCTGTCGAAAATCGATACACTCACTGCTGCTCCATTTCTGGTTCAAACATAGTCGAAGAAGGCGGTTTCCTGCGCGCCCTGCATATGGATGTTCCAGCGGTACTGCCCATCGGCGGTTTTGACCGCGAGCAGGGTGGGGCGGCGCGCCGCCGGAATTTGTTCAAGTATCGCCGATTCGGCCAGTCCCGCGTCGTCTTCCAGGAAAACGGCGGTGAACTGGTGCTTGACCAGGCCGCGCGCGAACACGGTGATGTAAGCGAACGGCTGGCCCGCCGGCTGCGGGCGGAGGGACAGGCGCAGCGTGAACTCGCCTTGGTCGCCGCTCGGTACGCGGCGGAAGCCGGCAACCGGTTGCGATGCTTCCGCTTCGGCGGCGGCGGGCTGCCAGGCTTCGATCTGGGCATCGTTGATCGCCAAGCCGTCGCCGTCGTAGATGGTGCCGCTGATGGTGACGCCGTCGGCAGGCTTGGCGGCGTCGCTGAGGTCCACCGCCCATTGCCACGCCTCGTGCGAGAACGGGCCGATGGTCTGCGAGGTGGTGATCGGTTTTGCTGGATTGCTCATGTCGGTTCCTCTCAGATGCCGGTTGGGGTGGCGTCACGGCCGCGCAGCACGATGTCGAATTCATAGCCCAGCATCTGGTCGCTGACCGTGTGCTCAAGGCTGAAGCGGGAGATCAGGCGCTGGCGCGCGGCCAGGTCCGGAATGCTCTGGAAGATCGGGTCGTAATCGAACAGCGGATCGTTGGGGAAGTACATCTGCGTGACCAAGCGCTGCGCATACACGTTCCCGAACAGCGAGAAGTGGATGTGCGCCGGGCGCCAGGCCTTGTCGTGGTTACCCCATGGGTACGGGCCCGGTTTGATGGTGACGAAGCGGTAGCGGCCATCGTCGTCGGTCATCATCTTGCCCCAGCCGTTGAAATTGGGGTCGAGCGGCGCGTTGTGTTGGTCGCGCTTGTGGCGGTAGCGGCCTGCCGCGTTGCACTGCCAGACTTCCAGCAGCGAGTTGCGCACCGGTTTGCCGTCTTCATCGAGCACGCGGCCGGTGACGACGATTTTCTCGCCCAGCGGTTCCGATTCGCCGTGCGCGGTCAGGTCCATGTCGTTGGGCAGCAGGATGCGCGGCGACGGCGCGATATTTTGCGTCACCGGGACCGGTGCGACGATGCGCAGCGCCGGCTGCACCGGGCCGCGTTTGACGGTGGATTTATATTCTGGGTAAATCAGCTCCGGATAGACGCCGGGCGCGATAGCATCGAATTTCACTGCTGGTCTCCTGATGTAGGTGCTGTGGTCTGTTGTGTGGATGATGTTACGAAAGCGGGGCTGCCATCACAAGCCACCGGCTGCGTGCTATATTCGCTATACGCACAATTCGTGCGCATATCGCCCAAATTCGCTTTTTTATGCCATGAGTACCGAAAACGACGTTCCAGCCAAGCGTGACATGATCGCCGGCCTCGAAAAAGGCTTGCAGGTGATCGAGGCCTTCGACCAGGAGCGCGGCCGCCTGAGCATCGCCGAAGTGGCCGAGCGCACCGGCTTGACGCGGGCGGCGGCGCGCCGCTACCTGATCACGCTCACGCATCTGGGCTATATGCGGCACGAGAACAAGCTGTTTTCGCTGACGCCGATGGTGCTGCGCCTGGGCCAGTCCTACCTGCATTCGGCGCGCCTTCCGCGTCTGGCGCAGCCGCTGTTGTATCGCCTCGCCTATTCGGTGGGCGAGGCGGCATCGGCCGGCGTGCTCGATCACGATCAACTGGTATGCGTGGCGGCGGTCAGCGCCGGCCAGCTGGTGTCGGCGACCCTGCAGCCCGGGACCCGGGTGCCTGCGTGGTGCACCGCGAACGGCCGCATGCTGTTGGCCAGCCTGCCGCAGGACCAGCTGGACGCCTTTCTGGCCCGTGTACGCCCGGAGCAGATCACCGAACATACGATCGTCAGCAAGGAGCGCCTGGCGCTGGAGATCGCGCGCGCCAGGGCGCAGGGTTACGCGCTGGTGGACCAGGAGCTGGAGCTCGGACTGCGCACGATGGCGGTCCCGCTGAAGAATTTTCGCGGCGAGGTGGTGGCGGCCATGAACATCAGCGTCCACGCGGCGCGCATGCCGCTCGACCAGATGGTGGAGCGCTGCCTGCCGGCGTTGATCAAGATGCAGGTGGAGTTGAACGCCTTGCTTTAGTCGTTTTTGCGGAATTCCTTGGGCGTGAGGCCCATGCGTTTCTTGAACAGGCGGCTGAAGTAGGCCGGGTCCTGGAAGCCCAGTTCATAGGCGATGCTGGCGATGCTGGCCGGGACGTAGGTCAGCTTGCGGCACGCCTCCAGCATCAGCCGGTCCTGGGTGATGTCGAACGCCGATTT
This sequence comes from Duganella sp., assembly GCA_035565375.1. Classification (GTDB taxonomy): domain Bacteria; phylum Pseudomonadota; class Gammaproteobacteria; order Burkholderiales; family Burkholderiaceae_D; genus Rugamonas. Next base: position 2,915 of record DATMSN010000699.1, read on the forward strand.
GCCGGACAGCTTGAGGCACAGGCGGTTCAGGCGCACCGGCGACGCCTTGAGCACATCGGCGTACTGGCCGACCTGCCACTGCTCCTTGAAATGACGTTCCACCTCCGCCCTGAAGCGGCTAAAGAGCTCGAAGTCGCCCCGGCCCGACTGGTCGGCGAAACGGTGGTCGGCCTGCACCCGCACCAGCAGCAGCAGCGCGGAGCGCGCCAGCCACTCCAGCATCAACGTGTGGCCGTATTGCGGCCAGGCCGCTTCCGCCAGCAGCTGCTGCAGCAGCGCCTCCAGCCGGGCGCGCACCTCCGGCAGGCCCGCCAGATCGATCGCCAGCGGCTCGACGAACAGCGTGGAATACAAGTCGCCCTGATTGTCGGCCGCCGAGAAAATCACATTCTGGTCCACCGTCAGCACGTAGCCCTGCGCCTCGGGCGAAAAATCGAAGCCGTGCACCACCGACGGATGGATGGTCAGCACGGCCGGGCCGCGCCGCTCCCACACGGCCCCGTTGACGCTGGCGCGTACTTCGCCGCCGAATAAAAAAAGTACCTGAAACATGCCCGGATGGGTGTGGTTGCCGATATGCCAGTCGTACATCCGGCTGCGGGTTTCGATCAGCTCTATGTGGACGAATTCGGCGTTTTCCGTGCGGGTTTGCTCCCCGTAGAGGGCAAACTTGGGGATCTCGGCTATTGCTTCTTTGGCGGGGGAGGGCATGGTGTGGAATCCGGTGTTTGTCGAAATAGTACAAGTTTTATGCCGTTTCATCCATTTTTTTTACGACGTGGCGGCGCTACGATGGCGTCACAGATGCAGCCATGCCGCATTCATAACCACATCGGAGACAACCATGCGTACCCAAGTAGCGATCATCGGCGCCGGCCCGGCCGGACTGCTGTTATCCCATTTGCTGCACCTCGACGGCATCGAGTCGATCATCGTCGAAACCCGCTCCCGCGCCGAGATCGAGGCCACCATCCGCGCCGGCGTGCTGGAACAGGGCACGATGGATATCCTGAACGAGTCCGGCCTCGGCGAGCGCATGCGCGGCCAGGGCGCGCTGCACCACGGCTTCGAGCTGGCTTTCGGCGGCAAGCGCCATCGAATCGACCTGACGGGATTGACCGGCAAGGCCATCACCGTCTACCCGCAGCATGAAGTGATCAAGGACCTGGTGGCGGCGCGCCTGGCCGCCGATGGCCAAATCCTGTTCGAGGTGAGCGAAGTGGCGCTGCACGGCGTCGACACGCACAAGCCGTCGGCCACCTTCATGCACGGCGGCGAGGCGCGCTCCATCGAAGCCGATTTCGTGGTCGGCTGCGACGGCTATCATGGCGTCAGCCGCCCGGCGATGCCGGCGCAGGAACAGCGCAAGAACTTCCAGCGCATCTATCCCTTCGGCTGGTTCGGCATCCTGGTCGAATCGGCGCCGTCGTCGGAGGAACTGATCTACGCGCAGCACGAACGCGGCTTCGCGCTGGTGAGCACGCGCTCGCCGACGGTGCAGCGGCTGTACTTCCAGTGCGATCCCTCGGACCACGTGGACAACTGGTCGGACGATCAGATCTGGGCGGAGCTGCACGCGCGGCTGGAAAACCACGACGGCTGGAAGCTCAACGAGGGCAAGATCTTCCAGAAAAATATCATCGGCATGCGCAGCTTCGTGTCGACGCCGATGCAGTCGGGCCGGTTGTTCCTGGCCGGCGACTCCGCGCACATCGTGCCGCCGACGGGCGCCAAGGGCATGAACCTGGCCGTCTCCGACGTCAAGCTGTTGGCGCGCGGCCTGGAGCAGTTCTATCGCCAGGGCAGCGGGGAGCGGCTTGCGAGCTACAGCGACGATGCGCTCAAGCGCATCTGGCGGGCCGAGTATTTTTCGTGGACGATGACGCGGCTGCTGCATACCTTCGCCGAAGCGACGCCGTTCGAGCGCGAGATGCAGCGCGCGGAGCTGGAGAATATCGTCACCTCGCGCGCGATGGCGACGGCGCTGGCGGAGAATTATGTCGGGGCGTTTTAAAGCCACACTGAGCGTAGGGTAGGAATACAAGAGGGACGGCGTAGGACTGGGATGACAAAGTGCTATGTTCCCAGCCTACATACGACTCCTACGCGCTCCTATGAGCTAGCGCACATAGCGGGGATATAGTGTATCCATCAGGTCGGCAACGATCTCAAGGAATAAAACACACTATAAGAGGCTCGCCATGCAACAAGCTACTCACACCAACGTCTCCGGCAACGCAGTACTGGCAATGCACGCGGTCACCCCGGCCGCGACCGCGTCGCCTGCGATCAGCATCATAGGCGCCCAGCAGAACGAACTGCTGCGGGCCCTGTCGCGTGAGGAGCTGGTTAGCCTGTTCAACCACCTGGAACTGGTGCCGCTGACCGCCGGCAAACACCTGTTCGACTTCGGCGACAAGCTGGAATACGCCTTCTTCCCGACCAATGCCATCGTCTCGCTGCAGTACGTGACCGAAGACGGCGGCGCGACCGAGATCGCGGTGGTCGGACGCGAAGGCGTGGTCGGCGTGTCGATGTACGAAACCGAACGCGCCAACTGCTCCGCCGTGGTGCAAAGCGCCGGCTACGGCTACCGGATCAAGGCTGCCGTTCTGCGCGAAGCGTTCTTCAGCGGCGGCGCTTTGGCGCAGCAACTGATGCGCCATACCAGCGCGTTGTTCGCCCAACTGGCGCAAACGGTGGCCGGCGTCCGCCACGGCAGCATCGAGCAGCGGCTGTGCCGCTGGCTGCTGGAACGCCTGGACCGCTCCACCTCCAACGAATTGAAAGTGACTCAGGAGATGATCGCCAACATGCTGGGCGTGCGCCGCGAGAGCATCACCTGCTCGGCGGGCAAGCTGCAGGAAGAGGGCTTGATCGAATACCGTCGCGGCACCGTCACGGTCCTCGACCGCGCCGGCATGGAACGCCGCGCCGGCGGCTGCTACGTCGCCGTCTGAGTCGTCACCGCTTCCAACCTCTATTAATGCAGGTACCTTGGCGCATGCTGGAGTTGTTCCAGCTTGCGCTGCACCAGGCAGTACCAGGCCATCGCCCATCGGGACGCAACCATCGATTCTTCCACCGTCGGCGCGGACATGGTCCGCTGCACAGCCATCATCTGACGATGCAGTGCGCGGGCGGCGGGCGTATGTTTGGGGGCTTTTGAAGTATCCATGGGTCTTATTGTGGCCTCGTCCGCGTATCGCGGCTGTACGGTGGACCACGTTGGCGCTCAGCCACTTTTATTCTAATTTTCTTCTAACTTAGCGCGTTTATCTTCCTTCCCCACCTTTTTCGGGGTCTATATACTGTTTTCTCATGGTATAGGCCGCTTAATAAGGAAAAATGACGGGGAAGAGGGAGTATCGGGTGGCGGTGTATGTCGACGATATGCCGGTGACGCTGAAGTCGTCCAATCCCGATCTGAAGGTGTTGGACCTGGAGCGCATCGAAGTGCTGCAAGGGCCGGGCGCTGCACTGGTTTAACAAGACCTTCGGGGGCCGAATGCTGGTCGGGCCGGCGCTCGCCGTTACCGGCGCCTGGGGCGAGGCGGTGCGCGAACCGCTGCGCGGCGACTGGCGCAATGTGCCGATGTGGCTGGGCCACGCCGCCATGCTGGTGGCGCTGCTGTGGTGGGTGCGGTCGGCTTTCGGCGTGGCGCCGCTGTTCTATTTGCTGGCGATCTCGTATCCGATTTGCATTCCAATAGAGGTATGAATGTGCTGCGCCATGCGGTGGCGCCGCTTGCGCAGATGGATGTGCTGAGCATTCGAGCCTTCGAATACCGCGACGATGCCGACTATGCCCGGATTCTCGCTATCGAGGCCGAAGCCCTGGCCGCGGGTTTATCCAGGGATCACGTAGGGCGGATTAGCGAAGCGTAATCGGCCATGCATGCTCCGTCGGCGGCTCAAAGATGGCCGATTACGGCGTTCCGCCTCTTAAAGCCTACCGGGAGGTAGGCTGCCCCTTCGATGGGCCTCCGGGCGGTTAGCGGGCCTCGCCCGCTAATCCGCCCGTGTCTCAACGTTTAATCACGCTTCACGAATAGCACTGGACGCGCTGCTTGAACAAGCGCCGGAGCGGGACGAAACGCGGATCGTCGCGCGGGGCTCCAAACTGCTGCGCGAGCTGGTGGCGCACGACGACTTCACTCCCGAGGGCGCGGCCATGCCTTTCCGCTCCGGCTACGCCAATGCCGACTGACCGTCCACACAATCCAGGTACCCGAGGAATCCAACGCCATGACTAACAACCCGAGCTGGCGCTACGCGCGTGGGAATTGGCGCCCGACCCCAAGACACAAATTATCGTCAACTGCGCCGGCCGAACCCGCAGCATCATCGGCACGCAATCGCTGATTAACGCCGGAATTCCCAAACCGGTTGCTGCACTGCGCAACGGCACCATCGGTTGGACATTGGCGCGGCAAAAACTGGAGCATGGACAGTCGCGCGGCTACCCGCCGGCGTCCGAAACCAACCGCCTGGCTGCCGCCGCATCCCGAAGTACGCGAGATAGGCGCGGACACGCTGGCGCAATGGCTCGCCGACGCGCCGCAGGATACGGTGCTGCTGGATTTCACCGCGGGCGTCAATTACAAAAAGCGCCACATTCCCGGCGCCTGGTTCGCGCTGCGCTCCGAATTGCCGGCGGTCGTGTCGAAACTGGGCGGCACGCCGGCGTGGGCCGCCGCCGGACTGCCGCTGGAAGAGGGGCCGACCCGCCTGGCGTCGCCGCTGATCGGTCGGTACCGGCGGCCTTACGAGGGCACCGACGATCAGGACGAGGCGATGCGGGCCTATCTCGATTGGGAGTTTGGGCTGGTCGAACAGCTCGGACGCGACGGCACGCACGGTTTCGTGGTTATTTAACTATTCTTCCTTGTGACAAGGGCAACGCAATGCGTCACTTAATGGATGCATGCGTTGCGTTTTGGTTGCGGCGCAGCGTAAATTTCCTCATTGTTGTCGTGTGGTAACAGGGTTCCGGTATACTCAAAAATGTGGCCGAGCAATAATCGAATCTTTTAACACTTCTATGAGAAAAGTCACCATGACTATTACCAGGCGCTTGATTCTGACCCTGTCGTTGGCGCTACTGGCGCTGATCTTTGTCGGCTTCACCGGATTGAATCAGTTGTCGCGCGCGCAGGCGCGGCTGGACTTGGTGCAGACCCGATTAGTCCCGAGCATCGCGGGCCTGAACGAGGCCAAAGGCTACCTCGCCGACAGCCGCCTGGCCGGCTACCGCTTGTCGGTGTTCTCCAACCTGGCCGACAAAACGGCGCTGGACAAGGCCTACAGCGACGCCCACGCCAAGTTCGACACGGTCATCGCGACCTATGAGAAAGAACGCGTCTTCGACGACACGGACCGCAAGCTGCTGGAGGCGGACAAGGCCAACATGGCCGCCTATCGGCAGGCGCTGATTCCGTTCCTGGCCGGCGCCCATGCCGGCGACATGGACGCGGTGCGCGCCACGCTGTTGCCCGGCACGCCGCTGGCGCTGACGGCCGGCGCGCTCAAAAAAGGCTTCGACGACCACATCGCCTACAACAACAAGCTTAGTGACGACATCCGAACCGAGAGCACGGCCGCATACTCGTTCGCGTTCCGCCTGATGCTGTCGGTGGTCGTGCTTGGCCTGCTGGTGACCGGCGCGCTGGCGTGGCAGCTGTACAGCATCATCAAGAACAGCCTTGAAAGCATCCGCAACACGTTGGTCAACGTCAGCCAGTCGCTTGACCTGACCCAGAAGATCCCGGTCGAACGGATGGACGAAATCGGCCACACGGCGGTCGCCTTCAACAAGCTGCTGGAGCAGATCGCCGGCGTGATCGACACCGTGCGCGCCGCCACCAGCGCGGTCGGTACCGCTTCGCAGCAGATCGCGTCGGGCACCGGCGACCTCTCGAACCGCACGTCGTCGCAGGCCGCCTCGCTCGAGGAAACCGCCGCCAGCATGGAGCAATTGACGTCCACCGTCGGCCAGAACGCCGACAACGCGCGCCAGGCCAACCAGTTGGCGCGGTCGGCGTCGGACGTGGCGGCGCAGGGCGGCAGCGTGGTCGAGCAGGTCGTCGTGACCATGGGTTCGATCAACGAATCGTCGCGCAAAATCGTCGACATCATCTCGGTCATCGACGGTATCGCCTTCCAGACCAATATCCTGGCCTTGAACGCCGCGGTCGAAGCGGCGCGCGCCGGCGAGCAGGGACGCGGCTTCGCGGTCGTGGCCACCGAGGTGCGCAATCTGGCGCAGCGTTCGGCGGCGGCGGCCAAAGAGATCAAGGCGCTGATCGACGACTCGGTCGAGAAGGTCGGCTCCGGCACCAAGCTGGTCGAGCAGGCCGGTTCGACGATGAACGAAGTCGTCTCCAGTATCAAGCAGGTGACCGATATCGTCGGCGAAATCAGCGCCGCGACCCAGGAGCAGAACGACGGCATCGCCCAGGTGCACCAGTCGATCACGCAGATGGACGAGACCACGCAGCAGAATTCGGCGTTGGTGGAGGAGACGGCAGCGGCCGCGCAAACGCTGCGCGATCAGGCGGATGCCCTGGAGCGTGTGGTCAGCGCGTTTACGATCGGCGCGCAGCACGCCAGTTACACGCCTCCGCCGGCCCGCTCCGCCGCGCACAGCGCTCCGGTGGCGAAAACGGTGCGTCCAAAGCCTGCGGTGAAGGCGGTCGCGAAGCCGTTGGCGTCTCCGGCGCCGAAGCCGAAGACCACCGCCGCCGCGACGTCGAGCGGAGAGTGGGAAGAGTTCTAATCCAGATTGGAGTTTGTTTGGCGGACGACGTGATTTTGTTGTCCGGGCTACAATCGAGAACCAATGTTCTGGAGGGCAGCCATGAATCACAATCGTCTGGGAAAATCAGGTTTGCGTGTGCCGGAGCTGAGCTTCGGCACCGCCACTTTTGGAGGAGGCAACGACTTCTTCAAAGCCTGGGGCAGCACCGATGCGGGCGGCGCCTCGCGGTTGATCGATGTGTGCCTGGAACACGGCGTGTCGATGTTCGATACCGCCGACGTCTATTCGGATGGCCTGGCGGAGGAAGTGCTCGGCCAAGCCATCAAGGGCAAGCGCAATCGCCTGCTCATCTCCACCAAAGTCACTTTCCCCACCGGCGACGGCGCCAACGATTTCGGCTCCTCGCGCCAGCATTTGATCGATTCCGTCGACAAATGCCTGCGGCGCCTCGGCGTCGACCATATCGATCTGCTGCAGCTGCACGGCCAGGACCACAACACCCCGGTGGAAGAGACGCTATCCACCCTGGACCAGTTGGTCCGCGATGGCAAGGTGCGCTACATTGGCGGCTCCAACTTCTCCGGCTGGCACATGATGAAATCGCTGGCGGTGTCGGACCGCTATGGCTACCCGCGCCACGTCGCGCATCAGGTCTATTACTCTCTGCTGAACCGCGACTATGAATGGGAGCTGATGCCGCTGGCGGAGGACCAGGGTGTCGGCGCGACGGTCTGGAGCCCGCTGGGATGGGGCAAACTGACCGGGAAAATCCGCCGTGGGCAGCCGGCCAAGCCCGGCACGCGCGCGCACGACATCGCCGGCACCGGACCGCATTTCGAGGAGGGGCGCCTGTTCCGCATCGTCGACGCGCTGGACGTGGTGGCCGAACAAACCGGCAAGACGGTGCCGCAAGTGGCGCTGAACTGGCTGCTCGGCAGGAAGACCGTCTCCAGCGTGATCATCGGCGCGCGCGACGAACGGCAACTGATCGACAACATCGGCGCCACCGGCTGGCGTTTAAGCGCGGAACACAACGCGCTGCTGGAAGCGGCCAGCGACGTGCCGCCAGCCTATCCGGTATGGCATCAGCGTGATTTTCCGATGCTGAACGAGCGCGCCGCCCTGCTCAAATAAGGTCAGAATGTCTTGATCAGCGTCGCCCGCAGCGAACGCGATTCGATCGGGTGGAAGTGGATGTCGGTCACCGGCGCCGCTTCGCCCTGCAGCTGCGAGGCGTAGTAGTAATCGATGGCGGAATCGCGGCGGTTGGTCAGATTGAACGCCTCCAGCTCCAGCGACAGGTCCCTGCCGATCTTCCAGCCCAGCCGGCCGTTCAAGGTCAGGCTCGAATTCGAGCGTACGCTGTCGTCTTCGATCAGCGGACGCGGACCGAAGTAGCGCAGCTTCAGCGAGCCCGAAAACGGTCCGCCATCATCCACCGTCACCGCCAGCTGGCCGGTGCCTTCGATCGCTCCGGCGATGTGGTCGCCTTCGGGCGCATCGCCGCGTGTCCGCGCACGCGCGTACGCCCAATCCAGGTCGACCGACAGCCATTTCAGCGGTTTGTAATAGTTGGAGAACTCCACGCCGTAGCGGCGGCTCGGCGGTCCCGCCTCGGTGGTGCCGGCGTCGCCGACAAAGGTCAGTTCGGAATCGAAATCCAGGCGATAGAACGACAGCGACGATTGCAGGCCGGGCAACCAGGTGCTGCGCGCGCCCAGTTCCAGGCCGCGCGAGCGCACCAGCGGCGGGACCTTGCCGGTTGCCCCGCCTGTCTTGGGATCGATGGTGATGGTGGTGCCGCGCGCGTCGTTGCTGTGGAAGCCGGTGCCCATATTGGCATACAGCTCCGCCGTTTTCCACGGCCCGTAGATCAGGCTCAGGCTCGGACTGGCCAGATGGTCGTTCGCCGTGCCGGAATTGGCGGCCAGGTCGCTGCGCACATCGAAGCGGTAACGATCGATACGCGCGCCCGCCACCGTGCGCCAGGCGTCGCTCCAGCGCGTGCTGTTTTCGACAAACAGCGCGGCGCTCGATTCGACGATATGGTCCTGGCGCGTGGTGGACACCCGTTGACGCGCCTGCGTGTTGTACAAGCCATTGAAGATATTATCGTTTTGCAGCTGCAGGCCGACGGTGGTCTCGCTGCTCCAGCCATCGCCGTGCCGGTGCCAGCTGTGGCTCGCGTTCAGGCCGCTGGTCACGCGCTTGTCGGGCTGCGCGAACTGGTCGCCGCGCACCGGATCGTCCATGAAATAGGTGAAGTTGGAGAACAGGTCCAGCTGGTTGCCGATGATGTAGGCGTTGACCTTGGAGGCGCTGTCCTCGGTGGTGCGGCGCCATGCGCCGGCAAGGCTGTAGCGGTGCGCCTGGCCGCCGTCGGTCGGGTCGATGGCGCCGTAGCGGCCGATCCGGCCGTCGCGCACGGCGCGCAGCGGAATCTGGTCGGTGGCGTTCCAGTCCGCGCGATAGGCCATCAGGCTGACATTGAAGCCGTTGTTGGCATAGCCCTCGCTGTAGCGCAGCACCGCGTTGAGCTTTTGATAGTTGTCCGGGTTCTCGTAGGGACCGTTGTTGTGCAGCGCTTCCAGCGCATACAGCAGGCTGCCGCGCGGCAGTTCGACCGAATCCGCGAGCAGCGCGCGGCCGTAGCCATTCTGGCCGGCCGATACGCTGGCCAGGCCTTGCGTCAGGCGGTTGGCGTAGGCCACCGACGCCGTGCCGGCGGAGGCGAAGTCGCCTTCCTGGGCGGAGTAGGGGCCTTTTTTGTAATCGAGCCGCACCGCCAGTTCCGGGATCAGGAAATTGAGATCGGTCCAACCCTGGCCGTGCGCGTGGCTGCGCTGGTTGACGGGCATGTCGTCGACCGTGGTGCGCAGATCGGTGCCGTGGTCCAGATTGAAACCGCGCAGGTAGAACTGATTGGCCTTGCCCTCGCCGCTGTGCTGACTGACGATCAGGCCGGGCATCGCTTCGAGCAGTTCGCCGGGACGGTAGACGGTGCGCGCGGCCAGCTCCTTTTGCGACACGCTGCCGGCGCTGGCCGCATCGGCCAGGCCCAGCTGGTTGGCGCGCGAGCCGTCGATGGTCACCCTCTGCAGCAGGTCGTCCGCGTGGACGGGGGATTGGATGGTCAGCGCGGCCAGCGCCAGTGCGATCAGCGATTTAGCGGGCGGTTTGATCGATATGGTCTTGATCGAAGATGAGGGTCTGGACGGTGCCATCTGTTTGCAGGTTCACTGTATTCTTTTGCGACGGCAGGAAGTCTATCAGCAGGGCGTTGTGAATGCGAGTGCCTGCCTTGAGTTTTGTGCCGGCGACTTCCTGGAAGATGACGACGCTGTCCGCGTCGGCCTTGACGCCCACCCATTGCAGCGGCAGGCGCTGGTCGTCGGGGCCGGCAAGACGGAACTGCTTTTCGACGTAGCGGCGCAGCGGCAGCTCGCTGTCCGCCTGGCCCAGATCGAAATTGCGGCCATACAGATTGGTGAGCAAGGTGGAGAAATCGTGCGACGTGTAGGTGTGCACGATCTCCGTATTGCCGGTGCGTTCGTTGTAGCTGATATCGGCTATGCCCATGTGAAAATTATGGGCGCCGGCCGCGGTGCCGGCAAAGGCCAGCACCGCGAATGCCAGGCGGCGTAAAACGCGTGCCATCATTCGCCCGCCGCGTCCTTGCCGTCCTTGTCCGCCTTGTCGTCCTTGCCTTTGAGCGGCGTGTTGAAGTCGCGCATCAGGTTATCGCGGTCACGCTCGGTCTTGAACAGTTCCACGCGCGATTGCGCCGGCTTGCGCGGCCAGGCGTTGTTGCTGGTGTCGATATCGGCGGTCTCCCAGTACGGGTCCTGCGTCAGGCCGACCATCGGCTCGTCGGTGACGATCAACTTGGTGATCTTCTTAGGCGAGTAGCGCCATACTTCGGCCGGAACGCGCTCGATGTACTTCTTGCCGCTCTTGAGCTCAATCTCCAGCACCAGCGGCATGACCAGGCCGCCGATGTTCGAGAAGTCCACCAGGTACAGGTGCTTGCCCTGATCGAGCAGCTTCTTCTCCCACGGTTCCAGCTTCCCGATCGCCTCGGCGTAGCTGTTGCGATCCTTGTTGGTGACGGTGAATTCGTCATGCTCGTTGTAGAAGTCCTTCAGCTCCGGATGGCTGTCGAGGCGCTTGGGCAGCGATTTGTTCAGCTGCTGCGACACCGAGACCGGCTCCGCGTCCCTCCGCGCCTTCCTCCAGGCCTTTTCCTTTGCCGGGTCCTTGGTGTCCACACCGTATTCGCTGATGCCGTCGATGCTGATGTCGACGGCGTCGGTGGTGTAGAACCAGCCGCGCCAGAACCAGTCAAGGTCGGTGCCGGAGGCGTCTTCCATGGTGCGGAAGAAATCGGCCGGGGTGGGGCGCTTGAACTTCCAGCGGTTGGCGTACTCCTTGAACGCGTAGTCGAACAACTCGCGTCCGAGGATGGTCTCGCGCAGGATGTTGAGCGCGGTGGCCGGCTTGGCGTAGGCGTTGTTCCCGAACTGTAGCAGCGACTCCGAGTTGGTCATGATCGGCACCTGGTTCTGGCTGCGCATGTAGTCGACGATGTTGCGCGGTTCGCCGCGGCGCGACGGATAGTTATCCTCCCACGCCTGCTCGGCCAGATACTGCACGAAGGTGTTCAGGCCTTCATCCATCCAGGTCCACTGGCGTTCGTCCGAGTTGATGATCATCGGGTAGTAGTTGTGGCCCACCTCGTGGATGATCACGCCGATCAGCCCATACTTGGTCTGCCGCGACCAGGTCAGCGCGCCGGTTTTCTTGTCCTTGGTCGGACGCGGACCGTTGAACGAGATCATGGGATATTCCATGCCGCCCACCGGACCGTTGACGGAGATCGCCGCCGGGTACGGGTAGTCGAAGCTGTACTTGTTGTACTGCTCGATGGTATGGATGATGGCCTGGGTGCTGTACTGGCCCCACAGCGGATTGCCTTCCTTCGGATAGTAGGACATCGCCATCACGTTGGTGCCGTCCTTTTTGTAGCCTTGCGCGTCCCAGATGAACTTGCGGCTCGACGCCCACGCGAAGTCGCGCACATTGGCGGCCTTGTAGTGCCAGGTCTTGGTCGCGGTGCTGACCGACTTTTCGGCCTTCTCGGCCTCCTCCTGGGTGACGATGAGCACCGGCTTGGTGGCCGTCTTCGCCTTGGCCAGGCGGTCGCGCTGCGCCGCGCTCAGTACTTCGCCCGGATTCTGCAGGTCGCCGGTGGAGGCGACCACGTGGTCGGCGGGCACGGTGAGCTGGACGTCGTAGTCGCCGAATTCCAGCGTGAATTCGCCGGAACCGAGGAACTGCTTGTGCTGCCAGCCCGTCACGTCGTAGTAGGCCGCCATGCGGGGGAACCATTGGGCGATCTCGAACAGGTCGTTCTTGTCTTCCTCGAAGCTTTCGTAGCCGGAGCGGCCGCCAAGCACTTTCTGCTCGTTGATGTTGTAGGACCAGTCGATATTGAAGGCGTAGCTCTGGCCCGGCTTCAGTGGCGTCGGCAGGTCGATGCGCATCATGGTGCGGTTGATGGTGTACTTCAGCGGCTGGCCGCCGGCGCCGACGCTCTTGATTTTGAAGCCGCCGTCGAAGTCGCGGCCGGCCAGCACGCCGCGCAAACCTTCGAACTTGTAGCCGTCGTCCTGCGTGGGCGGCTTGGCCCAGGCTTCGCGCGACGGCTGCGTGATCATCATCCTGGCGTCGGAATCTTTTTTGTAGATGTTCTGGTCCAGCTGTACCCACAGGTAGCTGAGCGTGTCGGGAGATTTGTTATGGTAGCGGATTTGCTCGCTGCCGGTGATCGAGCGTTTGGCTTCGTCCAGCGTGGCGCGGATCGTGTAGTCCGCGCGCTGCTGCCAATAGGCGGCGCCGGGGGCGCCGGAGGCGGTGCGGTAGGTATTGGCGGTAGGCAGAATCTCGTCCAGCTGGCGGAACTTGTCATCGAAAGGTTCCGCCGCGAATGCGGACACCGTAAAGCAAATGGCGACGAAGCCGAATGTTCTGCGCATATTCTGTATTCCTGATCTTTACCAGAAGAAAAGAAGCTAGTGTATAGCAAGTTTTCAAAGTATCACTGGCAGATACAATAAAATACAAACGATGATACGGTTTATATTATTTACATAAACCGGCCGCGCCGCCGCCTGTCCTGGTCAGTGTTTTTTTTGCATCTCGGCGTCCTGGAACTGGAAGCGGGCGTCGTCGGTGGCGGTGACGGCGCGCGACGTCGCGTCCAGATGCATCAGACGCGAACCCGCGCCGTTGCTGGCTTGCGGCCAGTCGGGCAGGCCGGCGCCATTGGGATTGCCGGTCTTGATGAAGTTGGCGAAGTAGCCTTGCATCAGGGTCGACAGCGCGCGGTCCTCGTCGGTCCACGCATACACTTTATTCCCATCCAGGTTGCCCAATGCGTATTCGATTTCGGCCGAGTGGGCGGCGCCGGCGTCGCCGGGGCGCGGGCGGCTGTAGTAATAACGATACACAGGTTTGCCGCTGGTGCGGGCATGGGTGTCGATCCACTTCCAGGTGCCGTAGACGATGAAGCCGTCGCTGGCCAGATCGGTGGCCGCCTTCAGCACCTCGCCGGGATAGGCATTCCGCGCGGCGCCGGCCCGATCGCCGTAGGATTTTTGCAGCGCGGCCGCGAAGTTCGCCTCGGTCGGTTCGGCGTCGCCCAGCACCTGCTTGTAGTGGCCCTCGTGCGAGTTCCAGCCGGCCAGCAGCGGCACCTTGGCCTGCTCGCCGGCGGCGTACATCGCGCTCGGCG
>DATMSN010000700.1:0-6005 GCA_035565375.1 Duganella sp.
GCAAGCCAGGCGCGGTGGCGATGCCCACCCCGGGCCCGGCGAAGAACCGCACCTCGCCGGCGGCGTTGCGGCGCACCTCGGCGAAAATGGTGGCGCCATGCGTGTTGTCCGGATCGTCGCCGCCGTCCTTGAGCACCTCCGAGCGCACCGCCTGCGCGTCGATCCACTCGACACGCTGTATCGGCACCGTCAAAAAGTGCACGCCATCGGGCAGGCTGATATCGACCTGCGCGTCACGCTCGCCGTGCAGCAGCAGTTTCAACGCCGATTTGACGGCCGCCGTGGCACAGCTTCCCGTTGTGCGTCCGCGCCGCAGACCGTTCAAGGCCGGCACACCCAGGTCGAAAGGCTGGCGTTCAGCCAGCGTCATAATCGGCGAGCTGATTGAGCCCATCGATCATCAAGCCGTTGACCACGCTGGCGGCCCACGGCGAACCGCCGCGCGTGCCGCTGTTGGTAATGCGCGGCACCTGCAGGCAGCGCCTCAGCGCGTCCTTGCTCTCGCGCGTGCCGACAAAACCGACCGGTAGCGCAATCACCAACTGCGGACGCCAGCCATGGTCGCGGATCAGCCGCACCGTCTCGAAGATCGCCGTCGGCGCGTCGCCGATCGACACCACCACGTCGTTGCCGAACTTCTCCCAGCCGCGCCGTATGCCGGCGGCCGAGCGCGTGATGCCGTATTGCTCCGCCATCAGATGCGTCTCGCGGTCATGCACGCCGCACCAGGTGTCGATGCCCAATTCCTCGAGCAGCGCGCGTTTCAGCCCGGTCTGCACCATCGTCACGTCGGTCAGCACGCGCTTGCAGCGCAACAGCGCGCGGATGCCGCTGTCGACCGCGCCCGGCGAAAAATAGATATCGTCGACGGCGTCGAAGTCGCCGCTCGTATGCACCAGCCTTTGCAGCACCGTCAACTGATCCGGAGGGAAGGCCGACCAGTCGCGCCCGGCGGCGATAATGCGGAAGCTCTCCGCCTCGATCGGATGCGGTTCGTAAGGCTTGTAGACAGGTTCCGCCGCGATGGCCGCGCCGCCGGCATCGGTGCGCGCCTGCAATCCGCGCACCGCGAGATGGTGCGCGCGCTGCGGCTCGCCCACCTGCTGCTCGAAACCGACGATCTGCACGCGGTATTTGCACAGCGAGCAATTCATCGCAGCCCTGCCCGCGACCGCCTCGCGCGCGCGCGCTATCATCACATCGGCGACGATGGGATGGACGCCGAAGTAACCTGCCTTCAGCACCTCCAGCGCGGGTTCGCGCTCGCCCAAATCGTCCGCCGCCGCGTATATGCGTTTTACCAGCACGCCGTCGAACAGGAAGAACGGCAGCACCACGATCCGCGCATAGCCAAGCCGCGCCGCGCTGCGAAGGCCATCGGCGACCAGTGGCTGCGCCGTGCCCGAGTAGCACACGAAGGCGGCGCCGAAGCCCATGCCTTCCTCCAGCATGCGCGCCAGCTTGGCCACTTCGCCGTTGGCGTCCGGGTCGGTCGTGCCGCGTCCCACCACCACCAGGCAGGTATCGGAACGCCTGACCGTTTGCGGCGACGTCGCTTCGGCGGCGACGATGCGCTCCTGCGCCAACTGCAGCAGCTTGGGATCAAGGCTCATCGGCGCGCCGAAATGGAAGTCGATCTCCGGATAATCGCGCGCCACCGCCTGCATCTCGGCCGGCATGTCGTTCTTGGCATGGCGCGCGGCCAGCAACACGCCCGGCACCACCGCCACCTGGCGCGCGCCGGCGGCCAGATTGTCCGCCACCGCCTCGGCGATGGTCGGACTGGCGAATTCCAGGTAGCCATGGCTGACCGCGTCCCCCGGCGCACGCTCGCGCACCAGTTCCACCAGCGCCTCGAACTCGCGCACGGCGTCCGGATCGCGGCTGCCGTGGCCGGCGATCACGATGCCGAATTTTTCGCTTGCCGTCATTTCAGGGGCGCCGCTTCGATCTGGCTGTCCATCGGCGCCAGCGTGCGGATCAGCATGATGCTCATGTCGGAGCATTGATGCGTCGCGCATTCGGCCAGCGTTCCATGCCATTCGGCCTCGCCCCGGGTCAGGTTTTCCCACACCTCGGTAGGATGCGACGGCGGGATGCCCTGCTCGATCAGGTAGGCGGCGATATGCCACGGCATGAACGAGCGCGCCGCGTCCCACGGACACGGTATGACGATGGCGTTGCGCTGGTCCTGCAGCACGTGCACCAGATGGCGCTTGAACGGTTCCAGGTCGCCACGGCGGTGGAAGGTGATAAACGTGGTCTCGTCGAAGCAGACTTTGGCCCGCGAGGCCAGAATCTGCGCCGACGATATGCCGGGCAGCGATTCGACCGGATGGCCGCACGCGCGCTCCACCCGCTCCAGATACTGGAAGCCGCTAAAATGGATGTCGCCCATGAAGACCACCACGCAACGCTTGCCGGCATGGTGATCCAGCGCCACCTTGTCCAGCTGCTCGACCTGGTCGCGGTAACCCATGCTGACCACTTTCGCGGTCTCCGGTATCAGGGAGCGCACGACGTTGAGCACGGCCTCGAAACCGGCGACGACGTCCGCCTCGCGTATCAACTGCGCGCCGCGTTGCGTCAAATAGCCGATGTCTCCCGGCCCCGCACCTATACAAATGATCATGCCAGCTACTCCTAAGTTATTTCTTTATCCGCGGGCCAGCTTGGCGCGCACAGTCAGCACCAGGTTATCCGCCGACAGTTCTTCCAGCGTCAGGCATTCGGCCTCCAGCTCCCGCGCCAGCGTGGCGGCGCGGCCAAGCCGCGTGTAACCGCTCTCGGTGTCGATCACCAGCGTGGGGACGCGGAATTCCGCCACCATCTGCGCCAGGTCCAGCGATTCGCGCCAGGGGTCGCCCACGTCGACCATCGAGACATTGGCTTTCCCGTCCGTCATCAGCACCAGCAACGGCGGCTTGCTGTTGCCGGCGGCTTTGGCGTCGTCCAGTATCCCCATCACCATCACCAGGGCGTGCGGCAAAGGCGTGCGGCCGCCGGTCGGCAGCTCCCGCAGGCTTTTCTCGGCCAGTTCGACGCTACGGGTGGGCGCCAGCAGCAGCTGCGCGTCCTGTCCCCGGAAAGCCACCACCGCCACTTCGTCACGCTGCTGGTAGGCGTCGGTCAGCAAGCTCAGGACCGCGCCCTTGAGCGCTTCCATGCGCCGCTGCGCCGCCATCGAACCGGAGGCATCGACCACGAACACAATCAGGTTGCCGCTGGTGCCGGCCTTGACCTGTTGATGCAGGTCGGCGCGTACGACTTTCATATTCGCGGGATCGCGCAACGCGGCGCTGCGCAGGGTGGCGCCGATGGCGATGCTGGTCGGCTGTTCGTTCGGCACCGCGCGCAGCATCCGCCCACGGGACGTGTTCTTCGCCGCGTTGCGGCTGCCGCCGTCCGGGGACGCCGCGACGCCGGCTTGCACGTCTATGCGCGGCGCCGCGCCATTCCCGGCGGCGGCGAACACCTGTTCATCATCGCCCTGGCCAGGTTGATCGTCATCCCGCGCCTCGGCATCGCGCTCGCCGGAGGCTTGCTCCGACGACTGCGGCTCGGGAGCGGCTTGCGGCAAAAGATCGTCGAGACGCTGCTGATCGAGCCCCGGCTGTTCGAATGGCTTGCGCCGGCGCCGATGCGGCAATACCAGTTCCGCTGCGCCACGTATGTCCTGCGGGCCAACCTGCGCCCGGCCTTCCAGCGCGGCGAGCGCGCGCGCGGTCTTGTGCATGACGATGTCGGCGCGCAGGCTGGCGACCTCGAACTCGCAGCACAGATGGCTGATCAAGTCCAGCATGGCATCGTCCAGCACCACCGCCGGCAGCAGGCGCTGCGCGGTGGCCAGTTGGCTTTGCAACGCGTCTTGCTCACCGCGCCATCGCATGACGTAGCCTGGCGGATCGGCCTCGAAGGCGATACGCCGGCGCACCACTTCCGACCGTTCGGTCTTCTCGCGCGGCGCCGTCACCTCCACCATCAAGCCGAAACGGTCCAGCAATTGCGGGCGCAAGTCGCCCTCTTCCAGGTTCATCGTCCCCACCAGCGTGAAGCGCGCGGGGTGGCGGATCGACAGCCCGTCGCGCTGCACGCTGTTGACGCCCATGGCCGCCACGTCCAGCAGCACATCGACCAGATGGTCGGCCAGCAGATTGACCTCGTCGATATACAGCAAGCCCCGATGCGCCGACGCCAGCAAGCCGGGTTGAAACGCCCGTTGGCCGCCCTGCAATGCGCGCGATATATCCAGGCTGCCGAGAACACGGTCCTCGGTCGCGCCCAACGGCAGCGTGACGAAAGGCACGGCGGACGATTCCGCAGGCCGCTGGCCGCAGACGTCGCAATGCTCGCATGGCGCCCCGGGGGCGCAGTTGAACGCGCAGCCGGGCACCCGCTCGATCGCCGGCAGAACATCGGCCAGGGCGCGCGCCGCCGTGCTTTTCGCGGTGCCTTTGTCGCCCCGTATCAGAACGCCGCCGATGCTCGGATCGACCGCGCACAGCATCAAAGCCTTGCGCAACGCCGACTGACCGACGATCGCGGTGAAAGGGAAATTCATAGTACTCATCTTATCCGTGGCGCGGAGTCTCGCCGCGCTCCTCAAGTAGTTCTTCGCTGCGCAGATATAGTTCGCGCAATTGCTCCAGCGTCTCCGGACGCGGCTCGGCCCACATGCCCCGGGTGGCCGCTTCCAGCAACCGTTCCGCGATGGCGTTCTGCGCCCACGGATTGGCGTCCTGCAGGAATTGCCGCATCGCCGGATCGAACGCATAGGATTGCGCCACGTCCTCGTACATCCAGTCGTCCATGACCTGGGCGGTGGCATCGTAGCCGAACAGGTAGTCGACGGTCGCCGTCAGCTCCAGGCCACCCTTGTAGCCATGCCGCTGTATGCTGGCCACCCACTTGGGATTGACCACGCGCGAACGGAACACGCGCAAGGTCTCTTCCTTCAGGTCGCGCACCTGGGCGCGCGACGGGTCGTGGCTGTCGCCGAAATAGTGGCGCGGCTGCTGGCCGCTCAACGCGCGGATGGTGGCGATCATCCCGCCGTGGAATTGCAGGTAGTCGTCGCTGTCAAAAATGTCGTGTTCGCGGTTGTCCTGGTTGTGGAGCGCGATCTGCACGCCGCTCAAGCGCATGCGGAAGGCGTCGCGCTGGTCCGCGCCCTGCATGCCGCGCGCGTAGGCGTAGCCACCCCAGTTGACGTAGGCCTCGGCGAAATCGGTATCCGCCTCCCAGTTGCGGTGCTGGATCAGCGGCAGCACGCCGGCGCCATAGGCACCCGGCTTGGCGCCGAAGATGCGGTAGCCTGCGCGGCGCTGCGCCTCGTCCCGATCGAGCCCCTGCCCCAGCCAATCCGCCAGTTCGGCGAGGTAGTGTTTGCGCACGAAGTTGTGCGTCAGCGGCTCGTCCAGGCCAATCACCTGGTTAACGGCGTCGTCGATCAGATCGATCAGTTGCGGGAAGGCGTCGCGGAAAAAGCCGCTGATGCGGGTCGTGACGTCGATACGCGGGCGTTTCAATTCGTCCAGCGGGATGATTTCGACACCGCAGACCTGGCGGCTTTCCGCCCGCCAGACCGGCCGCACGCCCAGCAGCGCCAGGATCTGCGCCACGTCGTCGCCGTGGGTGCGCATCGCGCTGGTGCCCCAGATGCTGATGGCGACGCTCTCGGGATACTGTCCGCTCTCGCGCTGATAACGTTCCAGTACCTCGCGCGCGAGCTGCTGGCCGACGCGCCAGGCCGACTGCGACGGCACGCTGCGCGGGTCGACCGAATAGAAATTGCGTCCGGTCGGCAGGATTTGCGCCATGCCGCGCGTCGGCGATCCGCTCGGGCCGGCCGGCACGTAGCGTCCCGACAGGCCGTTGAGGAGATTATCGATTTCGTCGGTCGCGCGGGTCAGGTTCGGCACCAGTTCGCGGCAGGCGAAACCGAGGATGCGACGGATGGCGTCGAAGCGCGCCGGGCCGGTCGCGGCGGCGCTTGCCGCCGGCTG
>DATMSN010000701.1:0-2429 GCA_035565375.1 Duganella sp.
CCGCCGCTTGGCTGGATGGACGATGCAACCTTGATCTTGCCGGCGCCGGCGCGGGCGATGGTGCGGGTCGCGGCGGCCGCGTCCATCAGCGCCGATGCCGAAATCTCGTCGGAGTAGGCGAATGCGGTCTTGTCGCCGGACACGGCGCGCACGCCGACGCCCTGGTCGATCGAGAAGCTGCCGGTCTTGACGATGCCCTCTTCCAGGCTCCAGCCCTCGTTCTTGGTGAACTGGAAATACAAGTCGGCATAGTCGACCTTGTGCGTGAACATCGCGCCCAGCGTCTTGAGCAGCTTGCCCTCGTCCAGTCCGAACGGCGTCAGCAGGATATCGCGCGCGACCGCCAGGGCGGACAGGTTCGGTTCAAAAGGCTTCATGATGGTGCTCCGGTTCGGGAAGATTACGCAATTGTATTGGGGATCACATGGTGCGGTGCGTGAGCGCCGGCAGGCTCTGGCGCACGCCCTCGATGAACAGCGGGTCGATCTCGCCCTGCACCACGCCCTCGCCCTCGGCCAGCACGTCCTTGATCGCGCCCCACGGGTCGACCAGCATGCTGTGGCCCCAGGTGCGGCGGCCGTTCGGATGGGTGCCGCCCTGCGCCGCCGCCAGCACGTAGCACTGGTTTTCGATGGCGCGCGCGCGCAGCAGGATTTCCCAGTGCGCCTGGCCGGTGGTGTAGGTGAACGCGGCCGGCACGACGATCAGCGCCACCGGCCCCATCGCGCGGTACAGCTCGGGGAAGCGCAGGTCGTAGCAGACCGACATGCCGACCTTGCCGAACGGCGCGTCGATGACGCCGACGTTCTTGCCCGGCACGATGGTTTTCGATTCATTGTACGACTCCGTGCCCTTGGTGAAGCCGAACAGGTGGATCTTGTCGTAACGCCCGACGTGCTCGCCCTGGGCGTTGTAGACCAAGGTGGTGTTGACGACCTTTTCCGGATCGTCGGAGGCCAGCGGCAAGGTGCCGCCGATCAGCCAGATCTCCAGCTCGCGCGCCAGCGAGGACATGAAATCCTGGATCGGCCCGCTCCCCAGCGGCTCGGCCACGGCCACCTTGTCGCTGTCGTTCAGGCCCATGATGGCCCAATACTCGGGCAGCAGCACCAGGGTGGCGCCCTGGTCGGCGGCCTGCGTCACCAACCGGCGCGCGGTGGCGATGTTCTCCGTCACGGACGGCGAGGAAATCATTTGTACTGCGGCGACTTTGGTCATGGCTGTTCCGTTCAAAAAATAACGACTTGGTGCGTAACGACTTAGTGCGCGGCCGGCGGCGGTTCCGCCTTGGCCCCGTCGAGCTTGGTGACGACCGGCGCCTTCCACGGCCCGGCGACCTGCATATGATAGGTCAGCGCCCGCATCACCGGCGCGCTGAGGAACAGCTGCGCCAGGAAGCTGCCCAGGCCGATGACCGGGTTGACGGCCAGCGCATAGACCAGCGGCGCCGTGCCCAGGTTCACCTCCGGAATCACGACCACGTGCAGGTTGGCCGTCTCGTTGGCGATGTCGGCGCTGCCGTCCATCAACACGGTGGCGGCCACGCCATGCATTTTCAAGTTGTCGGTCTTGGCGATGCCCTGGTGCACAGTGGCGTTGGCGCTGATGCCGTCGAACGCCAGGCCCTCCGAGAAGACATCGTGGAAATCGAGTTTGAGCAGGCGCGGCAAGGCTTGCAGGCTCAGCACCCCCAGCAGCTTGGCCGCGCCCGGGTCCTGCTTGAGGAACTGGCCTTTTTCGACGTTCATCGTGATCTGGCCCTCCAGGCTCGGCAGGTCCAGCGAATACGGCAGGCCCTTCCAGGCGATGTCGCCGTTGAGCGTGCCCTTGCCGCCCTTGACGGTGCCGGCGAAGCCGAAGCGGTCCAGCAGCTTGCCGGCGTCGGCGATATCCAGCTTGAAATTCAGGCTGGTGTTGTGCGCGCCCTCGCGCGTGACCCATTTGCCGGTGCCGGTCAGCTCGCCGTCGGCGTTGGCCAGCGACAGCTTGTTGATGCGCCATTCGCGCGCCTTTGCGCTCGGCAGCTGGGCGTTGCTCGCTTGCAGTTCCAACTGTCCCAGCGGCTTGTTGAACAGCTCGAAACGCTCGACCACGACGTCCAGCGCCGGGATGGTCGCCGCCGCGCTCTTGCCGTCCAACAGCAAATCCTGCACCTCCCTGGACGCCGACGCCGGGATCACCAGCGACGACAGGCGCGCCGTCACCTTGCCCAGGCCATGGCCGGTGGATGGCTCGCTCCACGTCAGGTAACCGTTGGCCTGGGTCGAATCGACGCTGGCCTGCCACACCGTTTTCTGGCGGCTGACGCCGACGACGACGTTCTCCAGCTTGCGGCCGCCGATGACCAGCTCGCTGCTGCGGGCGGCGATGGTGTCGGGCACCACGTATTGGGCGAAGTCGGCGGCGTCGGCGGGCGCGCCGCCCTCGGC
>DATMSN010000702.1:0-3083 GCA_035565375.1 Duganella sp.
CCACGGCAGCGCCGGCACCGGCGGCCGTGGCGTTGTTTTGGTGGACCACCACCGCACCTCCCGCGCCGATCGCGGCCAGCACGGCCACGGCGGCGACTGCGCGCTTGGCGGTCTTCGATCCGGAAGAAGTAGTTTGGGACATATGCACTCCTGATTGAATGAGGTTTTGTAGATGTATTCAATATGAGGCAAAAAACTTAGACGCCACTTAACATGTGTTGCGGATACAAATGCTTACAGTCGATGCCAATTTTGCAATGGCGCCGGGCCGGCGGCGGACGTGCAACTGGCCGGATGCACCGGCCAGTTGGTCCTACTCACGTGCCACCGAAGGCGCACGCCCTACAACAGGATCACGCCGCTTGGCGCTGTTCCAGGGCGGCGACGTTGTCGCTGCCGTCGATCACGATCTTACGTGGCTTCAGGGCTTCCGGCACTTCGCGCACCAGTTCGATGGTGAGCATGCCGTTGTCGAAGGACGCGCCGGTCACTTTGACGTGGTTGGCCAGCTGGAAGCGCTGCTCGAAGTCGCGCGCCGCGATGCCGCGGTGCAGATAGGTGCGCTCGGTGGCGTCCTTCTGCTTGCGGCCCACGACCTGCAGCGAATCGCGTTCGAAGGTGATGTCGATTTCCGACCGGTTGAAGCCGGCCAGCGCCATCACGATCCGATACTTGTCTTCGGAGACGAGCTCGATGTTGTAAGGCGGGTAGCTTGGTGCGGAATCTCCACGCTGGGCATCGTTCAGCAGTTGTGCCAGACGATCAAAGCCGATAGCGGAACGATACAGCGGAGTCAGGTCAAAAGTACGCATGATAAATATCCTTTTCAAGTTAAGCGATATGGAATCGTGGCCCCCGTCCGGGCAACCACTGAGTCCGATATAGGTCGTTTTCGGGGGCTTTCAAGGCCTTGAAAAACGCCTTCAACATCCCCAACGGCACACTTTTTTTGAAAATTTTTTGATTTTTTTGCGGCTGATCAGCTTAAGCAGGGTGTCGGTGCCGAGCACCCCCTATGTATTCCCAAGGCAATGGAAAATTGCCTGCGTGCTAAACTCTTTCTCTTGTCCAACCTTCGTACGCCGCCCCATGCCCCTTACCCGCGCCGCCCTAGCCGTCCTGATGGCCACCGCCTTCAGCGCCCAGGCAGAAACGATCTCCGAGCAGCCCTACCCGGGCACCATCGTGCTCAAAGTCGACGCCAGCAACTTCGCCCAGCAAATCTTCCGCGTGCGCCAGACCATCCCGGCCAAGCCCGGCAAGCTGACCTTGCTCTATCCGCAGTGGGTGGTGGCCAACCACGGCCCCAGCGGCGCGCTCAACCAGTTCGCCGGCCTCAAGGCCAGCGCCAACGGCAAGCCGCTCGACTGGAAGCGCGACCCGCTCAACGTCTGGGCCTTCGCCATCGACGTGCCGGCCGACGCCAGCGCCGTCGACGTGGAATTCCAGTACCTGTCGCCGATCGAGGCCAGCCAGGGCCGCACCACCTTCACCGCCGACATCCTGGGCGTGCAGTGGCAATCGCTGGCGCTGTACCCGGCCGGCTACCGCAGCCGCGACATCACCGTGCAGCCGAACCTGACCGTGCCGCCCGGCTGGCAGTTCGGCAGCGCGCTGGAGACGGCCGCGCGCGTCGGCAACGAGATCGCCTTCAAGCCGCTCGACCTGGAAACGCTGCTCGATTCGCCGCTGTTCGCCGGCCGCTATTTCCGCCGCATCGACCTCGATCCGGGCGCCAAGGTGCCGGTGCACCTGAACGTGGTGGCCGACAGCGCCGAGCAGCTGGCGGCGACGCCGGAACAGATCGCGCCGCACCGCGCGCTGATCCAGCAAGCCTACAAGCTGTTCGACTCGAAACACTACCGGCACTACGACTTCCTGTTCGCCATCAGCGACGAATTCGGCGGCATCGGCCGCGAGCACCACGAGTCGAGCGAGAACGGCGTCAAGACGGGTTACTTCACCGAGTGGGCCAAGTACGAGGCGCGGCGCGAGCTGCTGGCGCACGAGTTCGCCCACTCGTGGAACGGCAAGTTCCGCCGTCCGGCCGGCCAGGACGTGCCGAACTTCAACACGCCGCTCGACAATTCGCTGTTGTGGGTGTACGAGGGCCAGACCCAGTACTGGGGCGCGGTGCTGGCCGCCCGCTCCGGCCTGATCAGCGCCGAGCACACGCGCGACCTGCTGGCCGCCTCGGCCGCGCGGCTCGACCACGTCAAGGGCCGCGAGTGGCGCGCGGTGCAGGACACCACCTACGATCCGATCGTCAACGCGCGCCGCCCGCAGGTGTGGAACAACTGGCAGCGCGGCGAGGATTACTACCAGGAAGGCCAGCTGATCTGGCTCGACGCCGACACCAGGATCCGCGAGCTGTCCGGCGACAAGCGCTCGCTCGACGATGTCGCGCGCGCCTTCTTCGGCGTCGACGACGGCGTCCATGTCGCCAAGCACTACACTTTCGACGACGTGGTGGCGGCGTTGAACGCGGTCCAGCCGTACGACTGGGCGCAATTCCTGCGCAGCCGCGTCGACGGCCACGGCCCCGGCGCGCCGCTCGACGGCCTGGCGCGGGCCGGCTGGAAACTGGTCTACACGGACCAGCAGACGCCGTTCCTCAAGGCCCAGGAGGAGCTGGGCAAGTCGGCCAACTTCCAGTATTCGCTGGGCTTTTCGGTCGGCGCCGAGGGCAAGCTCGAGGCGTTCCAGTGGGAAGGCGTGGGCTTCAAGGCCGGCATGTCGGGCGGCTCGACCTTGCTCGCCGTCAACGGGCGCGCCTACAAGCCGGAGCTGCTGCGCGCGGCCGTCAGCGCCGCCAAGGAGGGCAAGGAGCCGATCCAGCTGCTGGTCAGGAAGGGCGCGCTGTACCAGACCTACGCGCTCGACTATCACGGCGGCCTGAAGTACCCGCGCCTGGAACGCGTCAAGGGCGTGCCGGACCGGCTCGAGGCCATCCTGCGGCCGCTGAAGTAAGCGCTGCGCCGGCCGATGGCGGCGGCGTGTTGTTGCGCCGCCATCCCGGTTATACTGGGGCATTGCCTGCCTGCGATGGATGCCATGCCCGACACGATCGACAGCACCGACCC
>DATMSN010000703.1:0-1531 GCA_035565375.1 Duganella sp.
GCGCGTGCGACAGCGCCGGCATCAACGCCGACAGCAGCACGGCGACGCACGCCAGCCTCGCCACCCAAGCCCGCCATTGCTTTGTCATTAACATGGCGCAATTGTAGCAGCGTACGGCGCGGCGTGAAACCGCCGCGTAGCCGCGCCCGTCCGCCGCCGGCGCGATGCCATGCCAGTGGTTGACGATTTTTGCAAGCGCTGTGGCCGAAATGCACCACTGTCCGCCACGGTCGCCGCAGTGCCGGACCGAACTGCTATGATGCGAGCGGCACGCCGTCCAGAGGCGGTGCGTCGAACGGTTAAACATTTTTATATCGCAATGCAAGATTTCTACAAGAAGGCACTGATCGCGCTTCTTCTCCTGGTGCTCGCCGACGCGCTGATGGCGGGTCTGTTCACGTATGGGAGTTATCCTTCGTTCGCCCTGTTGCCGGCGCAGCGCGACGGCGCCCTGTGGCATTACCGGACCTTTTCGGACCAGACCATGGGGGGAACCTCGACCGTGCGCCTGGACGCGCAGAACCGGGAGCGCCTGCGGTTCGACTTCAAGCTGCACAACGTGGCGGCCTACCCGTACGTCTCGTCCGAGCTGCTGCAGGAAGACAAGCAGCAGCGGCTGGCCCACATGGACTGGTCGAAGTACACCACCATCAATTTCCTGGCCAAATGCTCGCCCGCCAACACGATGACATTGATCATCTCCACCTTCGACCCGAAAATCTCCAAGCCGGGCAAGTTCGAGACCTACCGCTCGCCGGGCACCTACTTCTCCTGCAACGAGCAGGGCGTTCCGGTGTCGCTGGACATGACCCGCTTCACGCTGCCGGACTGGTGGTTCAACCAGATGAAACTCGATTTGTCGGACCAGGGTTATAAGCTGGACGGGGTGTCGAAGATCGTCTTTGGCACCAGTCCCTACAGCCCGCGCGATATCGATTCGTACCTGGAGGTGAGCGACCTGACGCTGCGCGGCCGCGACCAGCGCTACCTTGTCGCGCTGGCGCTGGCGGTCCTGGCGAGCTGGTTGGGATTCGGCCTGTGGTTCTTCCGCGGCCACGCGCGCGCCTTGCTCGCCGGCCTCGATTCGCAGATGAAAAAAGATTTGCCGCTGGTCGCCTACCGCCAGTTGACGCTGGAACCGTACAAGGACAAGGAGAAGGCGTCGATCCTGCGGTTCATCGCGACCAACTACACCGACCCCGGGCTCGACCTCGACGGCGTGGTGGCCGGGACCGGCGCCAACCGCAACAAGGTCAACGAAGTGCTCAAGGCCGAACTGGGCATGACTTTCACCAGCTATCTGAACAAGCTGCGCTTGACGGAGGCGGCCAGGCTGCTGGCCGAGAACAATAGCGCGGCGGTGGCCGAGATCGCCTATTCGGTGGGCTACGCCAACGTCTCGTATTTCAACCGGCTGTTCAAGGATGAATACGGCTGCACGCCGAAAGCCTTCCGTTCCCTCTCTTCCCAGCAAGGCCAGTCCGCCCCGGCCGAAGCGCCCGCCGCCCCCGAGGACAGCGCGGCGTAGCCG
>DATMSN010000704.1:0-3925 GCA_035565375.1 Duganella sp.
CCAAACCGGCCAAGGCCAAGGCCCCGCGCAAGCCGTCCACCCGCGCGCCGCGCGCGGCCAAGGCCGTCGCCGAGTCGAACGAGTAAAGAAGTCAGCCGAACAAGTAAGCCGGGGGCGGCACCGGATCGTATAATGACAACATTACGATCTTATTAACCAGCGCGGCGGATGCCGCCCACGAAGGTGCCGCCCCATGCCCATCCTTTCCGCCCTCACGCTCTACCCGATCAAATCCTGCGCCGGCCTGTCGTTGCAGGAGGCCACGCTGACCACGGCGGGGCTGATGACCGAACAGATTTACGACCGCGAATGGATGGTCGTCGACGGCGACGGCGTGTGCATGACGCAACGCGAACACCCGCGCATGGCGCTCATCACTCCCACGCTGAAAGCCAACACGCTGGAGCTGCGCGCGCCCGGCATGCTGCGCCTGGAAATCCCGCTCGGCCTGCCCGATCCCGACCTGGCGCCGACCCTGTCCACACAAATCTGGGACCACACCATCCTGGCCTACGACTGCGACGACCTGACCGCCGACTGGTTCAGCAAGGCGATCGGCGTGCCGTGCCGGCTGGCGCGCTTCCACGCCAACGCCACGCGCGCCGTCAGCGAGACCTGGACCAAGGGCGTGCCGGCCACCACGCTGTTTTCGGACGGCTACCCGATCCTGGTGGTGGGCGAGTCGTCGCTGGACGACCTCAACGACAAGCTGCGCGGCGCCGGCCGCGCGGCGATCCCGATGAACCGCTTCCGGCCCAACCTCGTCATCGGCGGCATCGAGGCCTTCGAGGAGGACTACGCCGAGTCGTTCCAGATGGGCGACGCGCTGCTCAAGCCGGTCAAGCCGTGCCCGCGCTGCCCGATGCCGTCGATCGACCAGGCCACCGGCGTGTTCGGCCCCAACCCGCTCGACCTGATGCAGGGCTACCGCGCCAAGCCGGAACTGGACGGCGCGATCTGCTTCGGCATGAACAGCATCCTGATCACCGGCGACGGCCAACGCGTGCGCGTCGGCCAGGAAATCGTCGTCACACTGGCGTTTTAATGCGTTTGGGCGCGCTTGGGGCATTCCCAAGCGGCACAACTTGGCGTAATGTTGCAATGACATGAAACCGGGTGAAGAGTAAGGGCAATTATGACGCAAACCGCCACTGGCAAAGTACCGACGCCGACCGACCACGCCGCGCGCGCGAACGATCTGGCGGCCGAAAACCAGGCTTTGCGTGCGCGCATGGCGTATTTGCTGGAACAGGCCGAGCGCAACCATTCGATCATGACGCGCCACCAGGCGTTCGACCTCAACATCGTCGGCGCCGCCAACTTCCCCGAGCTGGTCGGCACCATCTTCCGCGTGCTGCCGGTGATCTCCGAGCTCGACAGCGTGACCTTGTCGCTGGTCGACGAGGGCGCCGACATCCGCCAGGTCATGCTCAAGCTCGACGTGGTGTTCGCCGATTTCCCCGGCCTGATCTTTGTCGAGGACCTCGACGGCCTCGGTTTCGAGCTGGGCCCGCGCGGCCCGGCGTCAGCGCCGCCCAAGCCGCTGTTGGGCATGTACCACGCGCAGCGCCACGCGCCATCGTTTCCGCACGCGCCGGCCGGGCTGCAAAGTGTGGCGCTGGTGCCGCTGCTGCGTAACAAACGCATCATCGGCAGCCTGAACCTGGGCAGCCGCGATCCGACCCGCTTCACGCCCAGCCTGGGCACCGACTTCATCGAGCACATGGCGTCGATCATCGCCATCTGCCTGGAAAACGTCATCAGCAACGAGATGCTCAAGTACATCGGCCTGACCGACTCGCTGACCGGCGTCTACAACCGCCGCTACATCGACCGCCGGCTGCTCGAGGAGATCGCGCGCGCGCGGCGCCAGTCGTATCCGATCTCGTTCATGTACATCGACATCGACCACTTCAAGCGCGTCAACGACACCGTCGGCCACGGCGGCGGCGACGAGGTGCTGCGCGAGGTGGCCACGCGCATCAAGAACGAGCTGCGCGCCTCGGACGCGCTGGCCCGCTTCGGCGGCGAGGAGTTCGTCGTGCTGCTGATCGACGCCAACCTGGAGAGCGCCGCCTTCGTGGCCGAGCGCATCCGCTCGAGCGTGGCCGGCACGATGATCGCGCTGTCGCCGGAACTGCAATTGTCGGTGACGGTGTCGATCGGCGTGGCCTGCCTCAACCCCGGCGACGCCGAGGGCGACCCGCTCGCCGTCGCGCGCGCCTGGATCGCCCAGGCCGACACCTTGCTGTACGCGGCCAAGGAGTCCGGCCGCAACCGCGTGGTCAGCTTCCCGCCGGCGACCCCCGACTGCCTTCCTAAATGATAGTTGTGGCAAGATTGCCATTTTCTTAAAGTTTACTTGTGGAAATCTCCTGGTGTCACTAGTATCGGGTTGCCAATGACTATTGGTAGCTCAATCGCTGTGATGCAGACCCCTATAACAGGAGATGAACCCATGACGATCCGCCAAACAGGCGCCGACGCCAAGTCCGCGCCCTTGTCCACATTGCTGCAACGTTTAGTCCTGGCCGTCGCGTTCGGCGCTGTCGTGCCGTTGACGACGGCATCGGCCCAGGTCGTCGACCCGGGCACGACCGCCACCGCCTGGGGCCCGCCGACGGTCAGCGGGCCGGCCGTCACGCCCGGAACATGGCGCGCCGGCGGACCCAATCCCGAGCAATCCAGCTTCAGGCTGGTCAAGGAATCGGCCCACTTCGCCTTCTACTCGGACGAGACGCTGTCCGCCGCCGACCTCAACCTGGCCGCCGACACGCTGGAGAACACCGTCTGGCAAAACCTGTTCAACGCCAACCTGTTCATGCCCGAGCCGTTCTTCAACCGCGCCGACAAGATCAAGCCGGCGATCCACATCCACTCCGGCTGGGGGCTGACCGGCGGCGCGTGGGTGGACAACCAGGGGGCGCTGCACATGGGCATGTGGATCGCGCCCGACGCGCTCAAGGACCGCTGGGGCCTGACCCATGAGTTCACGCACGGCTGGCAGTCGTGGAGCAATTACAACGGCGGCCTGGCCTGCAACCAGTCGAACACCTGCGGCTGGATCTTCGAGAGCCATGCGAACTTCACCCCGCACCAGCTGCCCGAATACCAAAACAATGTGCATTGCTCCGAGATGCTGCCCAACGCGCCGCACCTGTACCTCGGCTCGACGCGCGACCGCTATTGCAACTGGCAGTTCATGGAGTACCTGAAGGACAAGCACGGTTCCGACGCGGTCACGCAGATCTGGACCACGGCGGGGGCGGACCCGTTCACCAATATCCAGGCCTCGCGCGGCTGGAGCGTCTCCCAGCTCAACGACTTCATCGGCGACTGGGCCACGCACAACGTGGTGTGGGACTACAAGGCGACGCCGGCCGCTTTCCGCAGCGCCTACGGCAACATCACGCTGGCCGACAAGGCCGAACGCATGCGCCGGCTGATGCCGCTGGAGGCGCTGGACGCCAACTGGGCCACCAACCGCCGCTTCGCCTCGCCGTTCCACGGCGCGCCGCAACGCTTCGGCTACAACGTCGTGCGGCTGTACCCGGTCAACGGGGCGACGTCGGTGACGGTCAAGTTCCGTGGCGTCAACCAGTCGGGCGCGGACGCCGACTTCCGCTGGGGGCTGGTGGCGGCCAACGCGCAATTCACGTCGGCGCGCCGCAGCGCATTGCAGAAGGGACTGAGCGCCGACCTGACGTTCGCCGTCAATCCGGGCGAACCCTTGTTCCTGGTGGTGGCGGCCACGCCCTCGGTGTTCAAGACCATCGTCTGGGACCAGGACTACAATTCGATCTGGCGTTACCCGTACATGATCGAGTTGGCCAACGCCTGGCCGCAGGGCTTCCAGAACGGCCAACGCGACGCCTGCCCGTCCGGCACCGCGCGCCACGTCAACGGCGCCGGCTGCGCGCCGTCC
>DATMSN010000705.1:0-2820 GCA_035565375.1 Duganella sp.
CTGGTGCGCTCGGTCGGCGGCGCCGATTACCGCATCGCGCACACCGGCGTGACCGGTCTGGTCGACGGCGCGCGCATTCCCGCCGCCGCCGTGACTGCCGAAGACGCGATGCTGGTGACACGTTTGTCGGCGCGCGGCCCGGTCAAGATGCATCTGACCTTGACGCCGCAAACCCTGCCCGACGCCGACAGCTTCAACGTCATCGCCGACCTGCCGGGCGGCGACAAGGCCGACGAGGTGGTGATCGTCTCGGGCCACCTCGATTCGTGGGACCTGGCCACCGGCGCGCATGACGATGGCACCGGCGTCGCCGCCGCGATGGCGGTGATCGACACGCTCAATAAGCTCAACCTCAAACCGCGCCGCACGATCCGCGTGATCGCCTGGATGAACGAGGAGAACGGCACCAGGGGCGGCAAGGGCTACTTCGAAGCCAACAAGGACAAGGTCGAGCGGCACTTCGCGGCGATCGAGTCGGACAGCGGCGGCGGCCGCCCGTTCGGCGTGATCGGCAGCGTCAGGCCTTCGGTGGTCAGGTACTTCGCGCCGTTGCAAAAGTCGCTGGAGCCGATCGGCGCGTCGATGTTCGACCGCCGCGACGTGACCGGCGCCGCCGATACAGGCCCGTTGGAGCGCGCGGGGGTGCCGGTGTTTATGCCGCTGGTGGATGCGAGCAGCTACTTCAGCTACCACCACACGGCGGCCGATACGCTGGACAAGGTCAATCCGCTGGAGCTCAAGCGCCACGTGGCCGTGATGACGGGGCTGACCTGGTATCTGGCCAATATGGACGAGAGCATCGGCCGCACGCCCAAGCGTGACGATTGATTTTATATGGGTACGTGGGCCGCGACGCCGCGGTTCCACGGTTCCACGTAGGGCGGATTAGGCGGGACGCCGTAATCCGCCATCGATGAGCCGTCGGCGGCGCATGCATGGCCGATTACGCTACGCTAATCCGCCCTACGTGTTTTGGAACGTGTTTTAGAAAGGAGCGCCGGCTTTCGATCAGAAGGCGTTGAGCGGTATCTTCAGGTAGCGCACGCCGTTTTCCTCGGGCTCGGGCAGCTGTCCGGCGTTGATGTTGACCTGGATCGCCGGCAGTATCAACACCGGCATCTCCAACGTCGCGTCGCGTTTGGTGCGCATCTCCACGAACTGCTCCTCCGTCACGCCCGCGCGGATATGGATGTTCTTTTCGCCTTGCTCGGCCACCGTGACCTCCCAGCGCGCCTCGCGGCCGGCCGGCGGATAGTCGTGGCACATGAACAGGCGCGTTTGCGGCGGCAGTGCCAGCAGCTTGCGCACGGAGCGGTACAACGTGGCCGCGCAGCCGCCGGGGAAGTCGCAGCGCGCCGTGCCCACGTCCGGCATGAACATGGTGTCGCCGACAAAGACGGCGTCGCCGATCTGGTAGGCCATGTCGGCCGGCGTGTGGCCCGGCACGTGCAAGGCGCGCGCGCGCAGCGCGCCGATGGCGAAGTCCTCGTCGGGCTGGAACAGATGGTCGAAGCTGCACTCGACGCCCGGCCGCCGCGGGAAAACGCGCGCGAAGGCTTGCTGCACGACCGAGATTTCGGCGCCGATGCCGGTGCGTCCGCCCAGTTGCCGCGACAGGTAAGGCGCGGCGGACAGGTGGTCGGCGTGGGCGTGCGTCTCCAGCACCCAGACGGTGTTGAGGCGGTGCGCGCGCACGAAATCGACCACCAGGTCGGCCGACGCGGTGGAGGTGCGGCCCGATTTCGGGTCGTAATCGAGCACCGAGTCGATGATCGCGCAGTCGGTGCCGTCTTTTTCGTACACGACGTAGGTGACGGTGCCGGTGGTCTTGTCGTAGAACGCTTGAATAAGTGGCTTCATGAGTTCATTATAATAA
Source organism: Duganella sp. (assembly GCA_035565375.1). Classification (GTDB taxonomy): domain Bacteria; phylum Pseudomonadota; class Gammaproteobacteria; order Burkholderiales; family Burkholderiaceae_D; genus Rugamonas. The sequence goes on from DATMSN010000705.1 coordinate 1,877, forward strand.
AAATTCATAACGGCTGAGTAAATCGCATGTTTTTTGACCGAAAGATCCTCAGGCGTGCGCATACGCGGTCTCTCTTCATGCTAGTCTGTTTGTAAACAAGGAGTCAGTCATGGATAAAATTCACTATAAAGGCTGGGAGATCATCCCAACTGCCTTGCCGACCAGCGATAACAAATGGAGCGCCAGCTGCGACATCGAACGCGCCAACGCCAACGGCGTCGAAGTGTTCGAAGGCGCGACCATGCAATTCGTCCGTGAAAGCGAAGACGAGGCGATCGCCGCCGCCTGCGACGAGGCCATCCGGCAAATCGATAATATCATCGCCAATCCCCTGGTGCGGCTGGCCTGACGGCAGCTTAGCATGCGGCGCGGCGTGTGATACCATAGCTGCATGACCCTGCTCAGAACCTTCATCGTATGGCTTTTGCTGCTGGCGCTCCCTTACCAGGGGTACGCGTCGGCGGCGATGATGCTGTGCGCGCCCGTCGCGCCGGCGGCCACGCACATGGTCATGCCGGCCGGTGCGCATGACCACGCAGCGATGATGGCGATGCAGGATCAGAAACCACAAGCATCCGCGGACAAGGCGGGCCATGCCCACGGCGGCATCAAATGCGGTGGCGCCGCCGCCTGCTGTGTCGCTAGCGCGCCGTTCATGGCGCAGGCGCTGGCCGTTCCCATGTTGCCGGTGGCTTCCGCCGCCATTCCGTTTTACTCCGAAGTGCTTCGCGCGGTCGACCTGGCCCACCCCGAACGTCCCCCTCAAGGCAATTTCGTCTGACCCCGCGACAGCTCCGTCCGCGAGCTGCGCAACGCATCCCATTCTAAAATTAACCTGAGGTGTTGGACATGAATTGTCTGCATAAACTCGTCGGTGGCGCCAGCGTGGCGCTGCTGCTCGGCGGCTGCGCGTCGCTGTCCGGCGATGGCGGCTTCGGCGCCGC
>DATMSN010000706.1:0-10077 GCA_035565375.1 Duganella sp.
CGATGCTGGTCAGCAGTTCCGCGGAGTTCAGGCCGGCGCGGTCGCGCGAGGCCAGTGCCGAGCGCTTGTGCGCGTCGACCGTGCCCCACAGGCTCCAGCCGTCGCGTTCCAGGTTGCCCTTGCCCCAGGTGAGGGTGCCGCGTTCCTCTTCGCCGCCGCCGCGCCGCGCCACTTCCACGTGCTGCAGGGTCGCTTCCAGGCCTTCGTACGAGGTGCGGGTGATGAAGTTGACCACGCCGCCGATGGCGTCGGAGCCGTAGATCGACGAGGCGCCGTCGCGCAGGATCTCGACGCGCGCGATCGCGCTCATTGGAATCACGTCCAGGTTGGCGTAGCCGTCGGCGATCGCCTCGTTGGCCAGGCGGCGGCCGTTCAACAGCACCAGCGTGCGGTTCACGCCCAGGCCGCGCAGGTTGATGTTGGTGCCCGAGCCGGCGTTGGACGGCGCCAGCGACGCCGATTGCGGCAGCGCCATCATCAGGTCGGCCAGGGTGGTCATGCCCTGCTTGACCAGGTCCTCGGCCTTGACGGTGCTGACCGGCAGCGACGCCTCGGTGGCCAGGCGCTTGATGCTCGAACCGGTCACTTCGACGCGTTGCATCGCCGGTTCCGCTTCCTGCGCCTGCGCGGCGGTCTGGTTGGCGAGCGTCAGCACGGCCAGGGTAATGGCCGACAACAGCAGCCGTGGTTGTGCGGATCGGTTTTGGACCGGGTGCTCGGGCTTGATCATTCTAGTCTCCTTCGTCTTTTTGAATAAAGTTATACGCTTTGCCGCGACAGCAATGAACGTGAGTGGAGCACCTCGCGTACTCCGTGCCGTTGAGACGAGGGTCGCTGTGCGGGCACAGTCCGGGGTCGCAAACGGTCAATAACTTGATTACTTTTTAGCGGGCGGCGTCAAGGCCGCTCCTGCGTGCATCTACTGCTTCTATTTCGGGTACCGCAAATGCTTGTGGTGTCAACCGCGCGAGAAGGTGCGGGTTACGCGCTCCAGGTGCGCGCGCATCGCCTTGCGGGCGGCCGCCGGATCGTGGGCGGCGATCGCCTCCAGGATGCGGCGGTGGTCCTTGAGGGTTTCCTGGCGCAGTTCCTCGGTCTGGAAGTGTTCCTTGAGCTTGTGCCACAGGCGGCCGCGCTGGTCCCACAGGTAGTCCAGCGATCCAACCAGCGCGCTGTTGCCGGTGGCGCGCGCGATGGCGATGTGGAAGTTGCGGTCGGCCTGCTCGTTGCTTGAATAGTTGGAGTGGTTCTGTTCCATCTCGACCACCGCCTTGAGGATGGCGTCGATGGCGCTGTCGGTGGCGACGCGCGCGGCGATGGCGGCGATCTCCGATTCGATCAGGCGGCGCGCGGACAGCACTTCGAACGGACCGGGGCCGGCTTCCGGCAGATCGGCCGGGGTGGGCCGCTCGCTGACGTAGACGCCGGAGCCGCCGCGCACTTCGATCACGCCGCCCAGTTCGAGCGCGATCAACGCTTCGCGCAGCGAGGCGCGGCTGACGCTGAGCTTGGTGGCCAGATCGCGCTCGGACGGCAGGCGCTCGCCGGGGGCGATGTGTTCGTTGCGGATCAGCTCCTGGATGCGGTCGGCCACGAGGCGGTATAAACGCGTCTCCGGAGCGGTGCCGTCATTCGCAGCTAAAGTTCTCTTCAGCATCTTTTTGTCTCGTAGTGTTATGGTCGTGGCGTTTTTGATATGGCCATCTGGTCAGGCCATTCTAAGGTGGTCTGACCAAAAGGGCAACGTGGACTAGCCAAATTTATTTATAGCTGTCATACTAAATTCGTCAGGTAACCGCTTTCCAACCGTGTTTTCCCGATGAAGAACCTCAAAAAACACGGTAGAATCAGGGCTGTAGGGTTGTGGCGCCCCGGATACAACAGAACGCTGGCCGGCCAATAACCAAATTGGCCTGACCAATTCAATATGCCAAAAAACAACGTTAGCCGGGTAAAGACTCCCGGAAAGGAAGCCAGAATGATGCCACCGACTAGCGCGGCGACGCCGCGCTACATCCTCATGCACGACAACGACAACGTCGCCATCGTTGTCAACGATGGCGGCCTGCCCGCCGGCGCGGTGTTCGCCGGCGGTTTGACCCTGTTGGAAGCGGTCCCGCAAGGCCACAAGGTCGCGCTGCGCGCTGTCGCCAAGGGCGAGGCGGTGATCCGCTACAACGTCACCATCGGCTTCGCCGCCGACGACCTGCCGGCCGGCAGTTGGCTCAACGAGCAGAATGTGCGCATGCCGGACGCGCGCGAGCTGGTCAACCTGCCGATCTCCACCCGCCTGCAGCCGCCGGCCGAGCCGCTCGAAGGCTATACCTTCCAGGGCTTCCGCAATCCCGACGGCAGCGTCGGCACGCGCAACATCCTGGCCATCACCACCACCGTGCAATGCGTCTCGGGCGTGGTCGAATTCGCGGTCAAGCGCATCAAGGAGGAACTGCTGCCGAAGTATCCCAACGTCGACGACGTGGTGGGGCTGGAGCACACCTACGGCTGCGGCGTGGCGATCGACGCGCCGGGCGCGATGATCCCGATCCGCACGCTGCGCAACATCACGCTCAATCCGAACTTCGGCGGACAGGCCATGGTGGTGAGCCTCGGTTGCGAGAAGCTGCAGCCGACCCGCCTGTTCCCCAAGGGGTCGATCCCGATCCAGAACGGCGGCGGCAGCGAGCCGGCGCTGGTGTGCCTGCAGGACGCGCAGCACGTCGGCTTCATGTCGATGATAGCCTCGATCATGAAACAGGCCGAGGCCAACCTGGTCAACCTGAACAAGCGCCAGCGCGAAACCGTGCCGGCCTCCGAGCTGGTGGTCGGCGTGCAGTGCGGCGGCAGCGACGCCTTCTCCGGCGTGACCGCCAATCCGGCCGTCGGTTTCGCCACCGATCTGCTGGTGCGCGCCGGCGCCACCGTGATGTTCTCCGAAACGACCGAGGTGCGCGACGGTATCGACCAGTTGACGTCGCGCGCGGCGACGCCGGAAGTGGCCGACGCCATGATCCGCGAGATGGCCTGGTACGACAATTACCTGCAGCGCGGCGGCGTCGACCGCAGCGCCAACACCACGCCCGGCAACAAGAAGGGCGGGTTGTCGAACATCGTCGAGAAGGCCATGGGCTCGATCGTCAAATCCGGCAGCAGCGCCATTTCCGGCGTGCTCTCGCCGGGCGAGAAGCTGACGCAAAAAGGCTTGATCTACGCGGCCACGCCGGCCAGCGATTTCATTTGCGGCACCTTGCAGCTGGCCGCCGGCATGAACGTCCACATCTTCACCACCGGCCGCGGCACGCCGTACGGCCTGGCCGAAGTCCCGGTGATCAAGGTCGCCACCCGCAACGACCTGGCCAACCGCTGGCACGATCTGATGGACATCAACGCCGGCCGCATCGCCAGCGGCGAGGCCACCATCGCCGATGTCGGCTGGGAGATGTTCCAGCTGGTGCTGGACGTGGCCAGCGGCCGCGAGACCTGGGCCGAGAAGTGGAAGCTGCATAACGCGCTTGTGCTGTTCAACCCGGCGCCAGTGACCTGATGTCCCGATCAGCGGCATGATCATCCTTCAATAAAAACCGAACGAGAGACAAACAATAATGAGTAAGCCATTCAAACGATTGCTGCTGACCGGCGCCGCCGGCGGCCTGGGTAAAGTTCTGCGCGACCGCATCAAGCCTTGGGCCGATGTGGTGGTGTTGTCGGACATCGCCGATATGGGCGAAGCGCGCGAGGGCGAGGAGATCATCCAGTGCGACCTGGCCGACAAGGCCGCCGTCATGAAGCTGCTCGAGGGCGTGGAGGCGGTGCTGCACTTCGGCGGCATCTCGACCGAGAACACGTTTGAAAACATCATGCAGGCCAACATCCTCGGCACCTACAACCTGTATGAGGCGGCGCACAAGCAGGGCACCAGGCGCATCATCTTCGCCAGCTCGAACCACACCATCGGCTACTACAAGTGGACCGACTACATCGACGCCGACAGCCCGACCCGCCCGGACAGCTTCTACGGCGTGAGCAAGTGCTTCGGCGAGTCGCTGTCGCGCTACTACTACGACCGCACCGGCCTCGAAACCGTTTGCCTGCGTATCGGTTCGTCGTTCCCCGAGCCGGCCAACCCGCGCATGCTGGTGACCTGGTTGAGCTACGACGATCTGGAAGAGGCGTTGCGCTGCTCGCTGTTCACGCCGCGCGTCGGCCATACGATCCTGTTCGGCGCCTCGGCCAACCCGGCCAGCTGGTGGGACAACAGCAAGGCCGCGCACCTGGGCTACGTGCCGAAGGACAGTTCGGTGCAGTTCGCCGACAAGTTCCCGGACACCGGCGTCTATCCGCCGGCCGACGATCTGGCGACGATTTATCAGGGTGGCGGTTTCGCCGCCGTCGGCCCGCGCTACAAGGATTGATCAGGCGCTGTGGGAGGAGAACCGGCTGCGGTACTGGCCGGGGCTCACCCCCAGCTGGCGTTGAAACACGCGCCGCAAATTCTGTTCCTCCCCATAGCCGGTGCTGGCGGCGATCGTCTTCAAGGGCAGCGCGGTTTTTTCCAGCGCCCGGCACGCGGCTTCGAGCCGCATCGCTTCAACCATCTTGGCCGGCGTGCGGCCGGACTGGCTGGTGTAGGTCCGCGCGAACGTGCGCGGCGACATGCCCGCCTGTTCGGCCAGACGGTCCACCGTCAGGATTTCGTGCAGATGCGCGGCGACCCACGCATGCAAGCTGTCGAAGCGTCCCCCCTCGTGCGCCTGGGCCGTCAGCGGCACGCTGAACTGCGATTGTCCGCCGGTGCGTTTGATGAACATCACCAGCTGGCGCGCTGTTTCGATGGCGACGTGGTGGCCGTAGTCCTCCTCGATCAGCGCCAGTGTCAAGTCGATGCCCGCGCTGACGCCCGCCGAGGTCCATACGGAACCATCCTTGACGAAGATTTTGTCGGCGTCGATGTCGATGCCGGGATGCCGTTCGCGCAGGCGGTCGACCCATTCCCAGTGCGTGGCGGCGCGCTTGCCTTCGAGCTGGCCGGCGGCGGCCAACAGAAAAGCGCCGGTGCACACGGAACACAGGCGGCGCACCAGCGGCGCCTGGTGCGCGATCCAGTTCACCAACGCGGGAGGCGCGTGGAATTCCTCGCCCTTGCAGCCGCCCGGCGCGATCAGGGTGTCGATGGCAAGGCCGTCCAGCGTGGCGAGGGCCACCGTCGCCACGGGTAGCCCGGCGCTGGTGGTGACCAGGCCGCCCTCGGCGGAGGCGACGATGGTTTCATATAGCGGCGGACCCTTGCCGAGATGGCGTTTGCTGGCGGTCGATAAGGCCTGCAGCGGTCCGCACAGATCGAGCAGGTTCATGTCGTCGTAGGCCAGCAGCACAACGCGCAGCGTTTGTCTCAAAGTGGGCATGATTCATTCCATTGGATACACCGCAGTGTAATCTGCTGGCTATGGCGCGGTCCAGCCGGGGTATTCGAATTCCAGCGCGACCAGCCGGGCGGTCCGGTTTCCGTAACGCCCGGCGATCGAGTTCAGCGCCTGGTCCAGCGTTTTGGCGGCGGCTGCGCCGATCGACAAACCAGGCAGCATGTCCAGCGTTTCGGTGCCGTCGCTATCCGGCAGCAGCGTCAAGCCGTGCAGCGTTCGCACCGGCTTCGTGTCGGCGGCGACCGAGTACACCCGGCTACGTTTGCTGCGCGACCAGGCGTCGGCGGTGTAGGCCAGCGCGATCTCGTCGACGCCGGCGGCCACCGGCAAGCCAAGCTTGTCGACCGAATGGAACCATTGGTTGGTATAGCCGGCGATGTAGGCGGTCAGGTTGGTGCCCAGGCGCGGCCGGAAGATGTCGCTGTCGTGCGTCGTGCTCCAGTCGCCGGCGTCGACCTGCCGCGCCACGTCGTCGGCGCGCTCACGCCCGGCGATGGCTTCCACCAGTGCCAGCGCGGTCGGCATGGCGGCGCTGACGCCGGCGCTGGAGACCACTTTGCCATCGGCCACATAACGCGCGTTGCCGATCCATTCCGTGTCCGGGTAGTGCTCCTTGCGGTAGGTCTCCGTGGCCCAGTGGGCGGTGGCGCGCCGCCCCTTGAGCAAGCCGCTGTTGGCTACCACCAGCGCGCCGTCGCAAATACTGACCACGGTGGCGCCCTTGGCGCCTTGCGCCGCGACCCATCCCACCAGATCGGGATCGTCGTGCCTGGCGACGGCCGGCACGATCACGTAGTCGGCGCCGTCGGGGAAGCGGGCGTCGAATTCCCGCATGGTGGCGTCCGGGATGATGCCGAGCGCGGGGAGCATCTTGATCGGACCGGCCTGCGTGGCCACCGTGATTAGTTGGGCCGCGCCTGAACGGGCCAGTACGCCGTAGGGGATGACGAAGTCCGTCAGTTCGGTGCCACGGTTCTCGCCGATGACGGCGATGACCGGCTTGGCGCGGTCGAAGCGGTTCTGGTATGGGACGATTTCGCCGGCGATGGCCATCCGGCCGATCAGCAGGATGAGGAGTATCAAAGCGCGCATGGAGATCCCTGGAGGTGATTGGTCAGGGATTATCGAAGAAGAAAGCGGTGGCGAAATGACATAAAACAGTCAATTCCTGCCACCGTTGTTGCCACCACCCGTATTTACATCTGCGCGGCCATCACGGCCGCGTTGTACACCGCGTGCACCAGCATCGGCGCCAGCAGCGTCTTGTTGCGTTCATAGACCCACGCGGTGCACAGCCCCACCACGAACACCGCCGGCATCGACAGCGCCGGATGCACCACCGCGAAGATGGCGGCGCTGACGGCGATCGCCTGCCACGCCGGCATCGAACGACGCAGGCCGCCGAAGATCAAGCCACGGAAGATGAACTCTTCGCACAGCGGCGCGGCCAGCACCGCCAGCGCGAACAGCCACAGGCGCGCGTTCGCGGCCGTCGACACGGGCGGCAGCCGCGCCCCGAGCGGGGAGTGCTTGATCGCGTACAGGTAGGCGAAACCGGCGACGCAGGTGATGGCGATGGCGATGGCCGCGTCGCGCAGCGATGGCCCCAGCCGCACGCCGCGCAGTATCACCGGCACGTTGGTCGTCTTGCTGCGCCAGTAAATCAAGCGCATCAAGCCATACACCACCAGACCGGAGATGCCGAAAGCGAGCGTGATCGCGTCCAGCCCGGGCGCCTTGATGTCCTCGGCGAGGATCAGCAGGAGGACGCTCTGTATGATGAAGAAGGCCGTGGCGGCCATCAAGCCGTCCGAGGCCGACACGCGCGGCGCCGGCGCGGCGGCGGGATCGAGCAGGAAGGGCAGGGTGTCGCGCGCCTTCTGCCACAGCGCGAACGCCAGCGCGGCGATCAGCACCATGACCACCACTTTTTGCGACCATAGCTCGTTGTAGATCGACCAGGTGTAAAAGCCCGCCAGCATCAGGTACAGATAGGCGTAGGTCGGCCGGATGCCGGTGCGCATCTCCACCGCCGTCGAGTCGAACGCGAAGACGCCAAGCGAGACGGCGATCATCGAGAAGATCGGAATGCCGGCGATCACGGTCAGCGCCAGCACCAGCAGCCGCCAGTCCAGCACCGCCGTGTGCATGGCGGTGAAGGCCAGCACCAGCAACGGATAGATCATCGCCAGCGTGCCCCATAGCTTGGCCTTCTCGCGCAGGATGCTTTCGATAGAACGCGGGACGGTGTACAGCAGCCACAGGGCGTGGCCTTCGGTGTTGAGGTTCTGGAAGGCCGACAGCATCAGCACATAGGAGCCGATGCCGAAGGCCACGGCGGCGGCCATCGTGTGGTGCGCGCCCAGCTCACCGACGCTGCCGAGCTTACCGTTGAACACGATCTGGCTGCCGACGATGACGACCGGCAGCAGCAGCGTCTGCACCAGGAAGTTGCGATCGCGCCCCAGCAGCCGCAACTCGCGCCGCTGCAGCGTGGACAGCAGCCTGTCGAACAGCGCGAAGGGCGCCGCCTTGTTATCTTTGCGATCGCCTTTGCCGGTACCCTTGCCGCGCGTGCTTTCGCGCGAGCTGGATCCGACCACGCCGTTGCGCAGCTGGTAGCGCATCAGCGCCACGCCGCACCACAGCAGCGCGGCGATTTGCGCCAGCAGCAGCGCGGCGACGGGCGCGAACTGCGCCAGGCTTTGCGCCTGGATCGCCTGCAGCACCAACCCCGGCGGCGCCCACAGCGCCCACGACGGGAAGGCGCGCGCCCACTCCATCGGGAAGCTGTCGGCCATCGGCATGCCGAGCGCCATGACCAGGTACATCAGCGGCATGTTGAACAGCGAGATCACCGCCTGCAGATTGCGCAGCTGGGACGCCGGCAGCCACATGCGCAGGCCGGTGTCGGCGAGCGTCTGCAGCAGCGCCGCCAGCGGCAGCAGCAGTGCCGCCGCCAGCAGCGCGACCGGTAGCGCCGTCCAGTGGAAGCCCGAATACCAGGCGACCATCGTGAGCGGCGCGACCAGCGCGACGATGCCGGTGATGTTGCTGGCGCTGCGCTCCAGCAGCCTGCCCCACATCAGGGTCGAGCGCTTGACGGGCAGCGTCACCAGCCATTCCAGGTCCCAGTCCGGCTGCGCCAGTTCCTTGCCGCCCAGCGGCAGCAGCACGGCCAGCACGAAGAGGATACTCAGCTCCATCGTCAGCCCGTTGAGCAGCGCCGGATCGAATGGCGCCGCGTGCAGTTCGGCCGCTCCCGCCTCGAGATTCACGTGCCGCTCGCCGTGCTGGTCGACGCTGCGGCACGCGCTGGCTTCGACCAGCCCGCACTGCAGGTTGACGATCACCGTGCGCGCCAGGCTGCCGAACGAGAATGAAAACAGCGCCGCGATCAGCAGCGTCATGATCCACGTGTTGCCGCGCTTGACGGCGATGCCGTCGCGCGGCTTCTTCTTTTTGAACCGTTTGAACAGGCCGTTGGCCATGATCTGGTTGGCCTGGCGCGTCAGGCGCATTTTCGCCATCAGCCAGATGGCGCGCGCCGGCGTCGCCTGGCGCATCATTGCGGGATCTCTGCGCCGGCTTCGTCGGTGATCTTCAGGAACACGTCTTCGAGCGAACCGCTGGTGGCCGCCTTCGCGCGGATCTCGTCGAGCGTGCCGGTGGCGACCAGCTGGCCGCGATGGATGATGCCGACCCGGTCGCACAGCTTCTCGGCCATGTCCAGCAGGTGGGTGGAGACGAAGATGGTGACCCCTTGCGCGGCCGCCGCCAGCAGGCGCTCCTGCACTTCGCGCGAGGCGCGCGGATCGAGGCCGTTGATCGGTTCATCGAGGATCAGCACCGCCGGCTCGTGGATCAGCGCGCAGGCCAGGCCGAGCCGCTTCTTCATGCCCAGCGAGTAGTTGACGGCGTAGTCCTCGCCGGCTTCCCGCAGGCCGAATTCGTCGATCAGGCGCGCGCCGCGCTCGGCCGCCTCGGCGCGCGAGTAGCCGTGCATCTCGCCGACGAATTGCAGGATTTCGCGCCCGCGCAGGTAATCGTAGAAGATCGGCGTGTCGGGCAGGTAGCCGACGCGCCGTTTGACCTCGGTCGCCTCGGCCTGGCAATCGAGGCCGTCGATGAGCACCTTGCCCTCGCTCGGCACCAGGATGCCCATCATCATGCGGATGGTGGTGGTTTTGCCGGCGCCGTTGGGGCCGAGGAAGCCGAACACTTCGCCACGGCGGACGGTCATCGACAGCGGTTTGACGGCGTCGAAGCCGCCGTAGGTCTTGGACAGGCCCTGGAATTCGATCATGGGTTCTTCACGGCCGCGCAGGGCGGGCCGCCGATGTTAAGGAATTGATATCCATGATAACATCGGCGGCCGTGCCGAAGATAGCCCGCCGGCCTAGGGCGCCTTGTACAGGCTCATGCCGAAGCGTTCGGTGCGCGGCAGCCAGTTGCCCTTGATGTCGGCCGAGGCCAGCACGCGCTCGGCGCGGCCGATCAGCAGCGCGCGCGGCACCAGGCCGATGTAGCGCGAGTCCTCGCTGTTGTCGCGGTTGTCGCCCAACATCATGTACTGGCCGGCCGGCACGGTGACGGGGGCGAAATCGCGGCGCGCCATCACTTGCGGCAGCAGCTGGATCGCGTGGTCGCGGCTGTCGCC
>DATMSN010000707.1:0-6271 GCA_035565375.1 Duganella sp.
GGTGCAGCCGGAGCCGTAGCGGGTGCCGATGCCCACCAGCAGCCCGGCGACGACCAGCGCTCTGGTCCCGGCGTCGACCTGCGCAGTCGGCAGCGGCGCGAACAGGCTGTAAGCTGCGGGGGCGGCAACAAGGCCGAGCAGGAACGCAATGCGCCAGGCGATATCGCCCTTGGGCCATTGCAGCAGGCCGCCCAGAATGCCGCTGATGCCGGCAATGCGGCCATTGAACAGCAAGAACATTGCTGCGGCTAGTCCGATCAGGGCGCCGCCAGCGAGCGAGGCCCACGGCGTGAAACCTTGCCAGTCGATTATCATGCTGTTTCTCCTTCTGTTGATTGCTTCGACGCGCCGCAATACTGGCTATACAGCACTTGCATGACCGCCATCGCAGCGCCGCTGGCGATGCTGTAGTAAATCTGTTTGCCTTCGCGCCGCGTCGTCACCAGCGCCGCGTCGCGCAGCACGCCGAGCTGCTGGGACAGCGTCGGCTGCTCGATTCCTAGCGTGGTTTCGAGATCGCTGACACACAGCGGGCCATGCGTGAGTTGGCACAGCAGCAGCAGCCGGTCAGCGTTGGCCAAGGCCTTGAGCAGTCCGCAAGCCTGCGATGCCGCTGAGCGCATTGCAGTTGGATCAAGCTGGGTTTGATGCATTATTTCGCTCTCCTCGCGTCATATCACAAGCGACATTATACCTAGAAATAAAATATATATCGATAGAATGTAAATCGCTGCTATGATGAATGCAACGAGTGCGCCGGCAGTCATCGGGTCGGACAGCAACACCAACCGGAGAAAAAGATGGCAAGCAAATATGGATTCGGCAAGACCGTCGCGTGCGCGTTCGACGAAGCGATCGAACGTGTCACCGTTGCGTTACAGACCGAAGGATTCGGCATCCTGAGCGATATCGACGTGGCCGCCGCCCTGAAAAAGAAGCTGAACGCCGATATGCCGTCGTACCGCATCCTGGGCGCCTGCAACCCGGCGCTGGCCCAGCGGGCGATCGCGGCCGAGCCCTCGATCGGCCTGCTGTTGCCGTGTAACGTGCTCGTCCGTCAAGTCGCCGGCGGCCAGGTCAGCGTGGAATTCATGGATACCGATGCGGTACTCCAACTGGTCGGCAAACCGGACATCGCAGCGCTGGCGAGCGAGGTGCGCCAGCGACTCGAACGGGTGATGGCCGCCGTCTAGGTTCTGCCAGGCGCGTCAGCGCGCTGCGGGCACGCGCATCGAACAATCCTGTTTTTCACGACTGAGGCTCCTTATGACCATGAAACTTCGCTTGATAGCCGCCGGTTTTGCAGTTGCGCTGGCAGCGGGTGTTGCCGCCCAAACGGCAGGCCCGGCATTGACTGCGCCTGACGAATCGACCATCCCGCCGGGCCCTAAGGGACTGGCAATTCAGGAAGGCAAGAAATTGCTGACTGAAACCCACCAGCGCCTACCTAGGAACGTTGGCAATGGTTTGAATTGCACCAGCTGCCACCTGGCAGGGGGAACTACCGCCGGCGCTTCCCCCTGGGTGGGCATTTGGGGTGTCTTTCCCGAATATCGTTCGCGCAGCGGGAAAGTCATTTCCTTGACGGAGCGCGTTAACGATTGTTTCGAGCGCTCAATGAATGGCAAGCCGCTCGCTTACGATTCTGCGGAGATGAACAATATTCTCGCTTACATGCAGTGGCTGTCGACAGGCGTGCCGACCGGAACCAGCGTCAAGGGACGCGGATTCGTTCCGCTCGACCAGAAACTGACAGCCGATACGGCGCACGGGAAAGAGGTGTACTCAGCGAAGTGCGCCAGCTGTCATGGCGCCAACGGCGCCGGCATGAAAAACCCGGCCGGTGGCTATCTGTTTCCGCCGGTGGCCGGAAGCGATTCGTTCAACGATGGCGCCGGCATGGCCCGCACGTTTACCGCTGCCGCGTTCGTCAAGCACAACATGCCGCTCGGGCAGGGCGGCACCCTGAGCGATCAGGATGCGCTCGACGTCGCTGAATATTTCACCCACCTTCCGCGTCCGGTGTACAAATTCAAGGCGAAAGATTGGCCAAAAGGGGACAAGCCGAAAGACGCGCGTAGTTGATGCGGCAACGCACCAGGCACCGGGGAAAGTGTTGCTGAGCCTGATCCTTCTCCAGTATCTTATCAGCGCAGCAGAGTTGGAAAGTTTCGCTGGAATTGTCGAAGCTGATTTCGAATTGGCCATCCGAAGAGGACAGGAAGGACCGACAGGCCGACAATAGGGACATGCGCCGCCACGACGAAGGCAATCGCTTTGCGCAGGTTGGCGAATACGCGGCGACCATGCCGCACTGCGGTCACCAGCGAAGCAAAGTCGTCGTTTAGAAGAACCAGGGACGCCGACTCGCGCGCCACATCGGTGCCGCGCGCACCCATTGCAACGCCAATATCTGCCGCCTTCAGCGCTGGCGCATCATTTACGCCGTCACCGGTCATGGCGACGACTTCGCCGCGTCCTTGAAACGCCTGCACCAGGCGCAATTTTTGCGCCGGCTGAACGCGGCAAAAGACGTCGGTGTCCGCGAGTCGATCTGCAAGCTCTACGTCACTCATGGCGGCGAGCTCCGCTCCGGTGATGGCACTGCCCTCAGAGACTAGGCCCGCCTGTCGTGCTATTGAAATTGCAGTCGCAGGATGATCGCCTGTAATCATGACGACGCGAATCCCTGCCAAACGGCATTGGCCGATTGCAGCTGGGACATCTGGGCGCACCGGATCTTCCAGTGCCACCAGTCCAAGGAACTCGAAATCAAATGCATGTTGGTTGCCCGGCAAGATAGATTGATCGAAGACTGCGCGCGCTACGCCGAGCACACGCAGCCCTTCTTCAGCCATTCGTTCCACTTGCTGCGTAATGATTCCGCTACGGACGGTGTCGAGATGACATAAATCGATGATAGATTCTGGAGCGCCCTTCGCGGCGATCATTCTTGCTCGCAGGTCAGGCGATTGCCACACGCGTGACATTGCGAGCATTTCCTTCGACAGCGGATAGTCGCTTAACAGCGTCCAGTTATTATGCAGGTGCTCAGTATTTGCGAGCAAGCGCCGGCCCGACTCGCTGATAGCGGACTCCATCGGATCGAACGCACGTCGATGGCTTGCCAGCACTGCAAACTCAAGCACGCCATGCAATGACTCACCCAATGGTTCATTTCCAGCAGTGGCGGTATCGAATGTTGCAGCTTCGGTCCAAATTGTCCGAACTGCCATGCGATTCATGGTCAAGGTACCGGTCTTATCGACGCATAGCAACGTGGTTGCGCCGAGTAGCTCGATCGCCGGAATGCGACGCGCCAGCACGTTTTCGCGCGCGAGTCGCCATGCGCCCAAACCGAGGAAAATGGTCAGCACTACCGGCAGCTCTTCCGGCAGGATCGCCATCGCGAAGGTCAAACCAGCGAGCACCCCATGCAGCCAATCGCCGCGCAGGTACCAGTACAGCAAAGCCAAGGCCGCCGCCAGCACCAGTCCAACCACTGCCACCCGCTTCACAACCCCTCGCGTTTCGCGCTGAATTGGTGTCGGATCAGTGCTGATGGCGGCGAGCGATGCGCCGATCCGCCCAAGCGCGCTGCGCACACCCGTGGCGACAACTTGGCCGCGCGCGGTCCCCTGCGTGATTTTCGCAACGCTGGTGGCCGTAGGGGGGGGCGGCATCGGCTTCCTTGGCGCCGTGATGGCTGGCAAACAGCACCACAAAATCGGCGATCAGGTCGGACAGTGAGTGAATGCCATCGGCAATCAGCCCCTGCGATTTTGCGAGCACGCCCACAGAAATCTGCACGCTGCTCAGCGCAACGTTGACGGCGACGCTGACCCAGGTGCTGCGCGAGGCGGTGGCCGAACGTTCGGCTGCGCTGTGCCGGGTATCTTCCGGATCGTCAATCAAGTCGCCTAAATCGTTCACTGTTCTCTCCATCAGCCGGCGCCGAGCTGGCATCCGTTGTTCAGTCTAGCACGGGGGGAAGGCGCTAATTTTCAAAAAAAATATGTCGACCAGTTTTGATGTGCATCATATTTTTTTGTTTTTAAGCGCCCTATAGTCGGACTTAACAAGTTGCGATTTCTCGTGGCGGGACTAGCGTGGTCATTTGCCGCGCCCTTTACGCCGTTCATTTGACCATCCAATGCCTGACCAGACCGACCTTATGAAAAATATCTTGTTGCAGTCTCCATGTTCGCGATAGCCGTATTTAGCGCTGGCACCCCTGCGTGGAGCGCGGATAAAGCTGCCGATGCCATGCTGATAAAACGCCAAACAGCGACGATTCCGAAGCTACAGGAATTGGCCGCCCGCGCTGGCGGATACCCGAATTCGTCCATTCGAGTCTCGACAGCGGCCCACCAAATCACAATTACCGCCATCATCAAAGCCGCTGGCACGACGGCGGCGGAGCGCGAGAGCGAAGCGGCTCAAATGATTTCGGCTGTGGAGAATGAAATTGCCGGAAAGGATGAGTTTGGCCTCGTGATGGCAATTCAAGTCAATTATGTTGGGCGGCAAGGCAAGAACGCGCCTATCGTCCAGGGTATCGATTTTTTAAAAGCCCAGCTGGCGCATTCGTGCTACACAAGACGTAAGTCTCGCACGAGGAGAAAACGATGACCCTAGTTCGTAGGTGCGCGGCAATTGCCGCGTTTGCTGCCTTGGCGACCAGCGGCGCGGCGTTTGCCGACAACGATTGTACGGATTCCATTTCCGAGTGGAAACCACGTGAACTTCTGCGGCAGGAGGTCGAACGGCGTGGCTGGACAGTCCAGCGCATCAAGGTGGACGACGGCTGTTACGAGGTCAGGGGAACCGACCGACTGGGCAACAGAGTCAAGGCCAAGTACGCGCCGGCCTCGCTGCGCATGCGCAGCCTGGAGGTGGAGTTTGGACCCAACGGCGATGCCTCGGACTATGCCGGACCGGTGCAAGCAAAGGAGAACCGCCGCGAACGGATCGGCCCTACAACGAAAGGAAATATTCAATGAAAACTATCATAGCGGGTACCTGCCTGGCGGGGGCTTTGGCGCTGCCCGGGCTGGTCCACGCACGCCCTGTCGTGCTTACCACGCAACTGCAAAGCTATGGCGGCAACGGCGCCTACCTCGCGTTCTATCTTACCGACGCTGCCGGCAAGTACAAGAAAACACTGTGGGTTGCCGGAACCAAGGTGAAATACTACAAGCACATGAGTGACTGGGCGCGCGGCAGCGGGCTCAATCCACGTGAAATTGACGGCCTCAGCGGCGCGAGCGTCGGAAGTGGGAAGACGCTCAAGATCACGGTGGACGTCGCCGACACCCTGATCGATGCCGGCTACGAAATACGTGTCGACAGCGCAGTCGAGGACGGCCGCGACAACCCTGCCGACGCCCGCGCAGCGCTGACAAAGCAGGGTGGAGGCAAGCCGGTAAAGGGACGCGGATATATCAAGTCCTTCACCTACGACCTGTAGCACCAACGACATGTTGCGTCAGCTTCATTCCCTTGCCGGCTTGCTAAGCGCGTTGCTCGTTGTACTTCTGGGGATCACTGGCGCACTATTGTCGACCGATCCGGCACTCGACCGGCTCGGTACGAGCCAGCCGGTCGGCGTCAGCGTGGCCGAACTGGCAGACCGGGTGGTTCGCCATTACCCCAGTGCCGAACAGATCCAGCGCACTCCTTCGGGATCGCTCATTGTTTATTACAGTGCGCCAAGCGGTGCTGCAGCTGACAGAGTCGATCCTGCGAGTGGCAAGGCTATCGCCCACTATGTCCCGTCTGTCTTCTCGCGCTGGGTCAAAAAACTGCACAGGTCCTTGCTCCTCGATACCTCAGGTCGCGTCGTATCGGGAATCACCGCGCTGGCGATGCTGGTGCTCTGCGTTTCAGGCACTTGGTTGCTGATCAAGCGCGTCGGCGGATGGCGCCAAGTAAGTCGTCCACTGCACGGTAGCCGCAGCCAGCGCTGGCATGCAGCGGCCGGCCGTGTTGCCGTTGCTGGCCTGCTGATGTCGGCGCTTACCGGCATTTACATGTCGGCGGCAACCTTCGGCGTGGTTTCCGATGGCATGCAGGCCGAACCGGATTTCCCCGCCACCACATCCGGCGGGCCACCAGCGCCGGTATCCGGCATGCCCGCGCTGATGGCGGCCGACCTTGCCGACTTGCGCGAACTGGTCTTTCCAATCGCCGGCGACCGGTCCGCCGTCTACACGCTCAGGACCGTACAGGGAGACGCTTACGTCGACCAATCGACCGGTGCGGCGCTTTC
>DATMSN010000708.1:0-6343 GCA_035565375.1 Duganella sp.
CGCGCCGGCGGCCGCCCGCACGGCCGACACCAGTTCGTCGGCGCTGTCGTGCAGGAACTGCTTGAGGTCCAGGCGCGGCTTGGTGATGATGGCCACCGCGCCGGCGCCGAGCGCCTCGACCGACGTCTGCGCGCCCTTCTCCGTCAGTGTCGAACAGATCACCACCGGCGTCGGCCGCTCGGCCATGATCTTGCGCAGGAAGGTGATGCCGTCCATCTTCGGCATCTCGACATCGAGCACGATCACGTCCGGCCACTGCACCTTCATGCGCTCCATCGCCAGCAGCGGATTGGCCACCGCGTAGCTGACGGCGATGCCGGGCGAGGCGTTGAGCAGGCCGCTGAGGACCTGCCGCACCACGGCCGAATCGTCGACGATCATCACGTTAATTTCACTCATGCGTTTTCCCTGGCGCGGGCGGTTGCCGGTTCCGGCGGAATCTGGCGGCTCAACACGTCGCCGCTGCGGATGGTGAAGATCAATTGGCGGTGCCCTTCGCCGAACAGGCTTTCGGACACCACGTGTATGCCGTGCTTGTGAAGCATCTCGCGCGCGAAGTCGCCGTTCTGCAGGCCGATGTCGCGCACCTTGTCGTTGCGCGGGAACATGGCGCCGCCGCCGAAGATCTTGGCCTGGCAGCGGCCCGGTTCCACGCCGTGGCGCTGCAGCCCGTCGAGCAGCAGGCGCATGGCGTCGTCACCGTACATGCCGGGTTTGTCGTGCGATTTTCGATGTCCGGTTCCCGGCAGCAGAAAGTGCGACATGGCGCCGATGCGCAGCGCCGGATGCCACAGCGTGACCGAGACGCAGGACCCGAGCAGCGTGCGCACGCGATAGCGCTCGTCGCCGACGAAATAGTCGCCGGGCATGAGGAAAACATCGATGGGTTTCGAATCGGGCATGGTGGCGCGTCAAGCCTTCCTGTAGATCGACGGCGCCACAACGGTCATCGTGTCGTTGATGTCGTTCAGCGTTTCCGAATGGCCGATCAGGAAGTAGCCGCCGGAGCGCAGCTGCGACAACAGCCGCGACACCACCTGGCGCTTGGTCTCCAGGTTAAAGTAGATCATCACGTTGCGCAGGAAGATCACGTCGAAGCAGCCGATCTTGGGCAGCGCCTCGTTCAGGTTCACCTGCTGGAACTGGACCCGCTGGCGCAGCGAGCGGTCGACCAGCATGGTGCCCGCCTCGCTGCCCTGGCCCTTGAGGCAAAAGCGCTTCAGGTAATCCTGCGGCATCTGGCTGGCGCGCTCCATCGGATAGTGGCCGCTGCGGGCGCGCTGCAGCACGCGCATGCTGATATCGGTGCCCAGCACTTCCCAGGCGGCGTCGCCCAGCACATCGGCCAGCACCATCGCGATGCTGTAGACCTCCTCGCCGCTGGAGCTGGCGGCGCTCCACACGCGCATCGTCTGCCGCTTCTCGCGCGCGTCGACGGCCAGCTCGCGCAGCAGCGAGAAGTGCTTCGGCTCGCGGAAAAAATACGTTTCGTTGGTGGTCAGCAGGTCGACCGCCATCTGCAGCTCGGAGGGGTCCGAGCGGCTCTCGAGCAGGCGCAGATAATCGCCGTAGCTATCGAGCTGATAATGCGCCAGGCGCTTGGCCAGACGGCCGCTGACCAGCGCCTGTTTGCCGTTGGACATGGTGATGCCGGCGGCGTCGTAGATGAAGCGCTGGAACTGCATGAACTCACGGTCGGAAATGGCTACCAAAGGCATGATGCGTCACAATCAAAAACTCTAAATAATCAGGAAAGCAGCGGTGCGGCGGCCTCGGTGCGCATCATCTCCACCACCTCGCCGGTCGACAGCACGCGGTCGATCGCCAGCAGGATGACGAACTTGCCGTTGCACTTGCCGATGCCGGCGATGAAGTCGGGACGGATACGGGTGCCGAACGACGGCGCCGGCTCGATGTCGCCGGCGGCGATCTCCACCACCGCGTTGACGGCGTCGACCAGCATGCCGAGCACCTGCTTGCCCTCGCCGCCGGCGCCCTCGACCTCGACGATGACGATGCAACTGCGCTTGGTGATCGCGCTGGGGCTGCGGCCGAAGCGCGCCGACAGGTCCATCACCGGCACCACCGCGCCACGCAGATTGATCACGCCGCGCACGCACGCCGGCATCATCGGCACCGTGGCCAGGCTGCCGTACTCGATGATCTCCTTGATGTGCAGGATGCCGACGGCGAACTGCTCCTCGCCCAGCATGAAGGTCAGGAATTGGCTGGGCAGCGCGGCCCCGCTTTGCAGCGCGGCGATCGCCCTGCTGCCGTAGGTGACGACGTTGTTGGCCGCCGGGGCGGCCTGTTGGTTAGCCATATGCGGATGTCTCCTCGTTTCACTAGGCGGCCAGCGCCACCGTGCCTTTGCCGCCGACGGCCTGCATCAGCGCGGCCACGTCCAGGATCAGCGCCACCTCGCCGCTGCCAAGGATGGTCGAGCCGCTGATGCATTTGACCTCGCTGAACATGGGGCTGAGCGGTTTGATGACGGTCTGGAATTCGCCCAGCAGCGTATCGACCACCAGGCCGGCGCGCGTGTTGCCCAGCTTGAGCACGACGATGCTCTCGCGCCGCGTGGCCGCGCCGTCGATGCGGAACAGCGAGCGCAGACGGATGAAGGGCAGCACCTGGCCGCGCAGGTTGCAGTAGTCCTGTCCCGGCTCCGTGGCGAACTCGATGCACTCCTCGATCATGTCGAGCGGGATGACGAACACCGAGCCGCCGACCTGCACCAGGAAGCCGTCGATGATGGCCAAGGTCAGCGGCAGGCGCACGGTGACGGTGGTGCCGGCCCCTTCCCGGCTGCCGACGTCGACGCTGCCGCGCAGCGCCGTGATGTTGCGCTTGACGACATCCATGCCGACCCCGCGCCCGGACAGGTTGGTGATTTTCTCCGCCGTCGAGAACCCGGCCTCGAAGATCAGGTTATAGATTTCGGAGTCGGTCAGTTTGCGCTCCGGGTCGACCAGCCCGCGCTCGACCGCCTTGGCCAGGATCTTCTCCTTGCGCAGGCCGCCGCCGTCGTCGCTCACCTCGATGACGATGCTGCCCGATTCATGGAAGGCGTTCAGCTTGATCATGCCCTTGGCCGGCTTGCCGGCCGCGATGCGCACGTCGGCCGGCTCGATGCCATGGTCCATGGCGTTGCGCACCAGGTGCATCAGCGGGTCGCCGATCTTCTCGACCACCGTCTTGTCGAGCTCCGAATCCTCGCCGTCGACCATCAGGCCGATGTCCTTGCCCAGCTCGCGCGCGACGTCGTGCACCACGCGCTGGAAGCGGTTGAAGGTGGCGCCGATCTTCACCATGCGCAGTTCCAGCGCGGCGTCGCGCACCTCCTCCACCAGTCCCGATAGCGTCGACGTGCACTCCTGCAGATCGGTGTTGTGTATCTGCTGGCCGATCATGCTGGCGCGCGCGCCGGCGATGATCAACTCGCCCACCAGGTCGATCAGGCGATCGAGCTTGTCGGAATCGACGCGGATCGAGCGGCTCTCCTGCGCCTTCTGCTCGACCACCTGCTTCTGCTTGGCCAGCGCCGCCTCCACCACCACCGGCGGCACGTTGCCGGCGGCGACCAGGATGCTGCCGAGGCGTGGCGGCGCTTGATCCTCGCCCTTGGCGCCGTTGTCGGACTGCTGCTGCAGCGCGCCCGCCAGCTCGGAGGCGGTGACGCTGCCGCACATCACCAGGATCTCGCCCAGGCGCGCCGGCTGCTCCGGCAGGGCGCGGATCAGATCCACGTACTGCGACACCTTGCTGTGCGGCGGGATGATGCGGATCTCGCAATCGTCCTGCACGAACTCGAACACGCCGACGATGGCCTCGCGGTCGGCGCTGCTGTCGAAGGCGATTTCGAAGCCGAGGTAGCACAGCTCCGCGTCCATTTCCTCGGCGGCCGGCAGCGCGTCGGGGACGGTGGCGATGCCGACGATCCTGCCCAGTTTGGCCAGATAGCGCAGGAACGCGATCGGGTCCATCCCGTTCTGCAGCACGCCGCGGCCGAAGCGCAGCGAGATGTGCCAGTAGTCGCTGTCGCCGGCCACCTTGTCGATGCGCTCGACGCCGGGCTCCGATTGCACCGTCAGCGGCCGCGCGGGCGCGGCGGCATGCGCGCCCTGACCGGCTTCGCCATGGCCGCCCGACATGTGCCCGCGCAGCTGGTGCAGCAGCATCTCGCCCTCCGGCGCGGTGTCGGGATCGGCCTCCAGCTGGCCGGCCGCCAGCGCGTCGGTCATGCCGGACAGATAGTCGCAACAAGACAGCAGCAGCACGATCATTTCGTCGTTGAGCACCACGCGGCCGTCGCGCACCTCGTCGAGCAGGCTTTCCACCACGTGGGTGAAGGCGACGATGTGATCGAGGCTGAACAAGCCGGCCGAGCCCTTGATGGTGTGGGCGGCGCGGAAGATGGCGTTGATCGCCTCGCTCTGGTCGCCGGTGATGTCGATA
Organism: Duganella sp.; assembly: GCA_035565375.1. Taxonomy (GTDB): domain Bacteria; phylum Pseudomonadota; class Gammaproteobacteria; order Burkholderiales; family Burkholderiaceae_D; genus Rugamonas. The sequence goes on from DATMSN010000708.1 coordinate 4,459, forward strand.
TTGAGCAGCGCGTTCTCCATGTCTTCCAGGAGTTCGCGGCTTTCGGTGATAAAGGTCTGTAGCGCTTCGTCCAGGTTCATGGCGGGCCCTCGATGAAAAATTTAGCTATGGATCAGCAGGGCGTCGCCGAAGAAGGCGCCCAGGTTGAGCATCTCGACAATCTCGACGACGGCGGGGCTGTGGTTCAGCAGGCGCAGTTCGCGTTGGTCGGCGGCGGCCGTGTTCTTGGCCAGCATCAGCACCTGCAGGCCGGCCGTATCGAGCTCGGTGACGCCGGACAGATCGACTTCCAGCACGCGCGACTTGCGCAGCGCCTCCAGCACGGTCACCTTGAGATCGGCGGCGCGGTAGATCGTCAGCTCGCCGTCGATGGCGATGCGGGTGACTTCTTGGGCGTCACCGTTGTCGGAGTCTTGGGACATGCGGATCTCTCCTGGCGAATGGACGGAATCGGACGGTGCTCAAACAGGGATCGCGGCAAGGATCAAGGCAATACCAGCTTGGCGACGGCGCCAAGCAGCACTTCGGGCTTGAACGGTTTGACCACCCACGCCTTGGCGCCGGCGGCCTTGCCCTCTTCCTTCTTGCCCTCCTGCGATTCGGTGGTGAGCATGATGACCGGCGTGAAGCGGTAGTTCGGCAGCTGCTTGAATTCCTTGACGAAGGTGATGCCGTCCATATTGGGCATGTTCACGTCGCACACCACCAGGTGGATCTTCTGGCCGGTGCACTTGGACAGCGCGTCGACGCCGTCGCGGCCTTCGATGACGTCGTAGCCCGCCCCCTTGAGCGCGATGCCCACCACCTGACGCAAGGACGCGGAATCGTCGACCACCATAATCGTTTTTGCCATAGCTTATCTACCTTGTTATCTACCTGTGGTTCAGAAAAAAGTGATCTCGTCGGCGTCGGCGGCGGCCGGCGTGGCGTGCCTGGAGCCGCCGTGCACCGCGTGCTCCTCGGCCATCGCATAGGTCTTTTGCAGCTCGTGCAGCAGCGGCGCCGGATCGAGCGGTTCGAGCACGCGCCCGGCCTCGTAGCGGCCGCGGTTTTCGCGCAGCAGCGCCGGCAGCAGTTCCATGTTCTCGCGCACGTGCGCCATCACCTGGCTGACGCGGTCCTGGAACTGCAGCTGCACCAGCGCCTGCCCCACCTCGCCCTGGATGCCGATGCTCTCCTGCTTGAGCAGGTCGGACGAGCTCACCAACGCGTCGGTCATCGTGCGGAAGTCGGCCAGCACGGTGTCGATCATGCCCTCGGCCGACTGCATCGAACGGCCTTCCTGCTCGCTCGATTGCTCGGCCGCCTGGCTGGCGGCGAGGATGGCGCTGCTGATCATGCCGACCCGGTTGGAGATGTTGCGGCCCGTCTCGGCCGAGCGGCTCGACAGGTTGCGCACCTCCTGCGCCACCACCGCGAAGCCGCGTCCCGCCGGTCCCGCGCGGGCCGCCTCGATGGCGGCGTTGAGCGCCAGCAGATTGGTTTGCGCGGCGATGCTGGCCACGCCCTCGGCCATGTCGCGCAGCTCGCGGGTGAAGCGTTCCAGGTCCTTGATCTGCGCCAGCATGGCGTGCTTGGACGCCATCGCCGATTTCATCGACGTCACAACGGAGCCAAGCTGCGACGCGCTGCGCGCGAACACCTCGGTCATCGAGGGCGCGCCCTTGCCGCCCTCCAGGCTCGAGACGTGCACCGCGTTGTCGAGCTTATCGACGATGCTGGAAAAACGCCCGGCCAGGTCGGCGACGGCTTCCTCCATTTGCGTGCGCGAGTTTTCAATATGGCGGCACCAGATCGGCAGCACGGCGTCGCCGAAGCGTTCGCGCCCGGCCAGATAATCGTCGACCATCGCCGCCGCGCCACCGCCGCCGGCGGCGGTCTGGCC
>DATMSN010000709.1:0-1558 GCA_035565375.1 Duganella sp.
GCGCGGCCGTCGGCCGCCACGATGGGCGCCTCGCCGGCGGCGTAGACTTCGGCCAGCACCAGCACGTCCGGCGTGCCGAGCACCTTGACGAAGTCCTCGAACAGGTCGCGCGTGCGGCTGAAGCGGTGCGGCTGGAACGCCAGCACCAGGCGGCGGCCGGGATAGGCGGCGCGCGCGGCGGCGGTGGTCACTTCCATCTCCAGCGGATGGTGGCCGAAATCGTCCACCAGCGTAAAGGTGCCGCCGCCCGGGATCGCGACCTCGCCGTATTTGGTGAAGCGGCGGCCGACGCCGGCGAAACCGGCCAGGCCGGCCTGGGTGGCGCTGTCCTCGATGCCGATCTCGCGGGCGATGGCGATCGCCGAGCAGGCGTTCTGCACGTTGTGCATGCCGGGCTGGTTCAGCACCACGTCCAGGTCCGGATAGCCTTCCTGGATGACGGTGAAATGCATCTCCACGCCGACGGCGCGCGCGTTCACGGCGCGCACTTCGGCGTCCTCGTGGAAGCCGTAGGTGGTCACCGGCTTGGTCACCTGCGGGATGATCGAGCGCACGTGCGCGTCGTCGATGCACAGCATGGCGCGGCCGTAGAACGGCAGGCGATGCGTGAAGTGCACGAAGGCCTGCTTGAGCTTTTCGAAATCGTGCTCGTAGGTTTCCATGTGGTCGGCGTCGATGTTGGTGATCACCTCGATCATCGGCGTCAGGTTCAGGAACGATGCGTCCGATTCGTCCGCTTCCGCCACCAGATACTCGCCGCTACCCAGTTTGGCGTTGGCGCCGGCGCTGGTCAGGCGGCCGCCGATGACGAACGTCGGATCGAGGCCGCCCTGCGCCAGCACCGACGCCACCAGGCTGGTGGTTGTGGTTTTGCCGTGCGTGCCGGCGATGGCGATGCCGCGCTTCAGGCGCATCAACTCGCCCAGCATCACCGCGCGCGGCACGATGGGAATCTTGCGGCTGCGCGCAGCCACGATTTCAGGATTGTCCTGTTGTACAGCGGTCGAGGTCACGACGGCGTCGGCGTCGCCGATGTTTTCGGTCGCGTGGCCCTGGAACACTTTCGCGCCCATGTCCGCCAGGCGCTGGGTGACAGCGTTGCTGCCCAGGTCCGAACCGGAGACGGTATAGCCGAGCGTGAGCAGCACTTCGGCGATGCCGCTCATGCCGCTGCCGCCGATGCCGACGAAGTGTATGTTCTGTACTTTATGCTTCACTGCTTAACCTTTAACCTTTGCCAGTTTTTCCAATACCTGCGCGATCGATTCGTTCGCATCGCGTTTTCCCACCTTGTGCGCCGCCGTCGCCATCGTCAGGCAGGCGGCACGCGTCAGCGTCTCGAGCAGCGTCGCCACGCTGCGCGCGCTCATTTCCGTCTGCGGCATATGGATCGCCGCGTTCTGCTTGGCCATCCACTGCGCGTTGTCGCGCTGGTGGCTGGTGGTCGACGCCACCAGCGGCACCAGCACGCTGGCCACGCCGGCGGCGGTCAGCTCCGACACGGTGATCGCGCCGGCGCGGCAGACCACCACGTCGGCCGCGCTGTAGGCGGCGGCCA
>DATMSN010000710.1:0-10403 GCA_035565375.1 Duganella sp.
GATCTGCGATACCCGGCTCGAACTGGCCGCCGCCTTGCGCGGCCGTCTGCAGGCCGCGTTCCCGGCCTGCCGCGTGGCCGAGGGATTGCCGGTGGCCGAGGGCTACGACCTGGTGGTCAACTGCACGCCGCTCGGCATGCACGCCGATGACGCGATGCCCATCGATCTGCGCGGCGTGTCGAGCGACTGCATCGTGGCCGATTGCGGCATGAAGATCGAGATGACCCAACTGCTGGCGGAGGCGCGGCGGCGTGGCTGCCGCATCCAGAAGGGCAAGGAGATGCTGATCGAGCAGGCGCCCCTGTATCTGGAGCTGTTTGGCTGGCCCGGCGTGTCGTCCGATGAATTCCGTGACTTGGGGGCGTTATGAATCTCGCCAACTTCGGCATGGACAGCGTCACGCTGGCCGGCCCGCTCGAATCGAAGCTGCGCGCGTCGAAGGCGGCCGGCTTCTCGCAACTGATGCTGTGGGCGAAGGACCTCGCCGGCCATCCCGGCGGCATCGATGAAGCGGTGCGGGTGGTGCGCGCCAGCGGCGTGCGCGTCACCGGCATCCAGGTCATGCGCGATTACGAGGGACTGGACGGTGCGCTGCACGACTACAAGCTCGATATCGCCAGGCAGATGCTGCTGGTCTGCAAAGCGGTCGGCGCGCCATTGCTGATGGTGTGTTCGAGCACCTCCAGCCACGCCGTCGCCGACATGGACAAGATCGCGCGCGACCTGGCCAAGCTGGCGACGCTGGCGGTGCCCCTGGGCGTCAAGGTCGGCTACGAGGCGCTGTCGTGGGGCCGCCATGTGAATCAATACCAGCAGTCGTGGGAGGCGGTGGAGCGGGCGGGGCACGCCAATCTGGGCGTGGTGCTGGACTCGTTCCACATGCTGGCCAACGACGCGGACCTGACGGAGCTGGACGACATCCCGGCCCACAAGATCGCGCTGGTGCAGCTGTCCGACTACATGTGGCGCGATCTGCGCAGCGCCGAGGAGCGGCTGGAAACGGCGCGCCACCTGCGCGTGTTCCCCGGCGAAGGCAGCCACGCGAAAGAGCTGTCCGTGATGCTGCGTCAGCTGAACCGCAACGGCTACCGGGGTGATTTCAGCTTCGAGGTGTTCAACGACGACTACCTGCAGTTTTCGCCGGAGGTGGTGGCGCAGCGCGCCTACCGCTCGGCCAAGTGGGTGACCGACCAGGTGCTGCGGCGCAGCCTGACCGTGCTGCAGGCGACGGCCGGCCACGCGGCGATGGCCTGAATGATTTAAAACCGAGGCGCGGCACCTATAACCGCGCCCATAACAACGACGAGACAAAAATGAGACAACATTCGACAGCGGCCGGCCTGCTGGCGATGGCGGCCGCCTGCGCCAACGCCTATGGCCAGACCGGCACCACCATCTACGGCGACTTCGACGAATACCTGGGTGTGATCCGCAGCAGCAGCGGCGCCCAGGTCACGGGCCTGAACGACGGCGCCATCCTGCGCAGCCGCCTGGGATTCAAGGGCGGCGAGGATATCGGCGGCGGCTACCGCGTCACCTTCACGCTGGAGCAGGGCATCGGCGCCGACAGCGGCAGCGCCGCCGACGCCACCCGCCTGTTCGATCGCCAGGCCTGGCTGGGTGTCGTCACGCCGGTGGGCGAGTTCCGCGCCGGCCGGCAGAACACGCAGGTGTTCTACATCGGCGGGGCCATCGATTACACCGAGCGCACCACGTTCGGCTCCATGTTCAATACCTTCGGCGTTCCCTCGCGCTACGACAACGACCTGTCTTACAAGTCGCCGCGCCTGGCGGGTTTGCAGCTCGACCTGCACTACGCGCTGCCAGAGAACACCGCCGCCACCAACAACAAGGGTGTCTGGCAGCTGGCGCTGGACTACCAGAACGGACCTTGGCGGACGGGCTACGCCGGCGTGCTGGCGACGCCCAACCGGACCACGGCCACGGTCCGGGAGCGCATCGAATACCACAACGTCTATCTGAACTATCAGTACGGCGGCGGCAAGATCTATCTGGCGGCCGGGCGCAGCAACAACTCGACGGCCAACGCCAACGGCGCCAACGCCGGCGCGATATTGAGCCTGGTCGGCAGCCCGAACAACTTCTTCGCGGGGACCGACGCCAACGCGAGGCGCTACTACAACCTGTGGGAGCTGTCGGCCGACTACCGGGTCGGCCCCGCGTTTCGCGTCGGCGCGATGGTGGGCGGCGCGCATGACACCAGCGGCGGCGGGGCCGGTGTGCGCTCGGCCAACGTGGGCGCCTACTACGACCTGTCCAGGCGCACGCAGTTGTACGGCTTCGCCAGCGTGATGAAAAACGACGACGCGGCGGGTTTCCGGTTCAGCAGTTCCGCCGCGCCGTCGGCCAACCTGGCGGGGAACGACATCAACGGCCGGCGATTGACCGGCCTTCAGTTGGGCATCCTGCACCGGTTTTGACGTCACTGGGACTACACTTATAATCTGGAGGAAGACATGGCTATCACAACGATTTCAAGGCAAGCGTCCGCAGAGCCGCGCAACCAGGCGGCATCGGTCGCACAGGAAGCCCATCCCGAGCCGAAACGCTCGCCGCGCAAGGCGGCTTTCGCCAGCTGGATCGGCAGCGCCGTCGAATACTACGACTTCTTCATCTACGGCACGGCCGCCGCGCTGGTGTTCGGAAAAATCTTCTTTCCCTCGTTCGATCCCGCCGTCGGCGCCGTGGCGGCCTTCGCCACCTTCGGCGTGGCCTATATCACCCGTCCGCTGGGCGCCGTCATGCTCGGCCACATCGGCGACAAATACGGCCGCAAGAAGGTGCTGACCTTCACCTTGCTGCTGATGGGCGTGACGACCTTCGCCGTCGGCCTGCTGCCGACCTACGGCCAAATCGGCATCGCCGCGCCGGTGCTGCTGGTTATCCTGCGCATGCTGCAGGGCGTTTCGGCGGCCGGGGAACAGGCCGGCGCCAATTCCATGACCCTGGAGCATGCGCCGGCCCATCGCCGCGCCTTCTTCACCAGTTTCACGCTGAGCGGCACGCAGGCGGGCCTGATCCTGGCGACGCTGGTGTTCCTGCCGATTTCCGCACTGCCGGAGGAGGACATGCTGTCGTGGGGCTGGCGCATTCCGTTCCTGCTTAGCGCCGTGGTGGTGGCCGTGGGTTTCTGGGTGCGCCGCACCCTGCCCGAAACCCCGGCCTTCAGGGAGGGGGAGGCGGCCAGCGACGACGATCGCATGCCGCTGGTCGAACTGTTCACCAACCATAAGTCCAACCTGGTGCGCGTGATCTTCGCCGCGCTGGTGTCGGTCGTCAGCACCATTTTCAGCGTGTTCACCTTGTCGTACGCGGTCAACACGATGCACCTGCCGCGCTCCACGATGCTCACGGTGCTGGTGCTGGCCAACGTGGTCGCGCTGGTCGCCATTCCGATGTTCGCCGCCTTGTCCGACCGCGTCGGCCGCAAGCCGGTCTTCATCTTCGGCGCGCTGGGGGCGGCGGCGCTGGCATGGCCCTACCTGTGGGCCATCGCCACGATGAACGTGCCGCTGATTTTCGTCTTCGGGCTGCTGCTGTCGGGCGTGGTGTACAGCGCCGCCAACGGCGTGTGGCCGGCGATGTACGGCGAGATGTTCGGCACCCGCGTGCGGCTGTCCGGCATGGCCATCGGCACGCAGATCGGTTTCGCGCTGGGCGGCTTCGCGCCGACCATCAGCGCCGCGATCCTGCAACCGGGCCAATGGGGCTGGGTGCCGGTGGCTGTCTTCGTCAGCATCACCAGCGCCATCTCGGCGATCGCGGCGGCGTCGGCGAAGGAAACCTACCGTACACCGATGAACGAGTTGTAGATGCCAGCGGGATCGCTCCCGCATGCACCAGATTGAGATCGGTGCCGGCCGCGATGCCGGCGCTGCACCTTGCGGGTGCGGATTCGGCGCGGAGAGGGCGATAATTGATGGCACGTGGCTTGCATGATCGCCTTCATCATCACTCTACAGGTCATACGCCCGATGCCATCTCGTTCCCCCCGCCGCCCCTTGCGCCATATCGTGCTGGCCGCAGTCCTTGCTTGCGGCGCGCTCGCCGCCCACGCGGCGGCGCCGAAGCCGCGGCCCGTCAAGGTCATGGTGATCAGCATGTTCGCGCTGGAGGAGGCGGTGTGGACCGACAAGCTCAACCTGAATCGCACGATCGCAGTCCCCGGCTTGTCGCCGCTGTACCCGGCGGTGCGCTGCAATGCCGACGACGTTTGCCATCTGACGACCGACATGGGCAAGGCCAACGCCGCCGCCTCGATCTCGGCGCTGGTGCTCAGCGGCCTGTTCGACCTTAAGCACACCTATTTTCTCGTCGCCGGAATCGCCGGCGTCGATCCGGGCCAGGGGACCATCGGCACCGCCGCGTGGTCACGCTACCTGGTCGATTCCGACCTGGCGTGGGAGGTCGACGCGCGCGAACGTCCCGCCGGTTGGTCGACCGGTTACCTGGGTATCAATACCAGTGCGCCCGGCGCCAAGCCCGATTTGGGCTACGGCACCGAGGTGTATAAACTCGACGACCGCCTGGCGGACGTGGCGCTGGCGCTGTCGCGCGATGTCAAGCTGGCCGACTCCGACGGCGCCAGGGCCTATCGCGAAAATTATCCGGCGGCGCCGGCGAATCTTCCGCCAGGCGTGACGCAGTGCGACTCGATGACCGGCAATAACTGGTTTCACGGTGAACTGCTAGGCCAACGCGCCCGCGACTGGTTCAAGCTGCTGACCGACGATCACGGCACCTATTGCATGAGTTCCCAGGAGGATAACGCGACCTACACGGCCCTCAAACGCGGCGCGGAGGCGGGCCTGCTCGACTTGCGGCGGGTGGCGGTGCTGCGCACGGCGTCGAACTTCGACCGTCCGTATCCGGGTCAGACGGCGCTGGCGTCGGTGACGGCCGATTCCGGCGGTTTCGAGCCGTCCGTGAAAAATCTGTATCTGGCCGGCGCGCCGCTGGTGGCCGACATTGTCGAGCGCTGGCCGCTGTGGAAGGACGGCGTGCCACCGAGGGACGACAGCGCGAGGCGCGTGGCGCCGAAGGTCATGATCGTCAATATGTTCGGTGGCGAGGCGGCTCCTTTTATTAGTGGCCTCAAGCTCACCGCCGCCCACAAGGTGCTTGGATTGTCGGCGCGTTATCCGGAGGTCCGCTGCAACGGGCAGGACGTCTGTCAGGTGACCACCGATATGGGTTACAGCAACGCCGCCGCCAGCATGACGGCGCTGCTTTACGCCAGCGGTTTCGATCTGCGCGAGACCTACTTCATCGTGGCCGGCATCGCGGGTATCAATCCGCTGCGCGGCACCGTGGGCTCCACCGCATGGGCCGACTATGCCGTCGATTACTCGCTGGCGCACGAAATCGACGCGCGCGAAATGCCTTCAGGTTGGCCTTCCGGCTATTTTGGGATCTTCACGGACTCTCCGGACAAGAAGCCGAAACCGGGTTATCGGACCGAGGTCTTTCAACTCAATCCAGACCTGGTGACGCGGGCCTATGCGCTGTCGAAGGATGTGGCGCTCAGTGATTCACCGGCGGCGGTGGCGTATCGGGCCGGGTTCCCGTCGGCCCCCGCCAACCGGCCGCCGGCGGTGCTGCGCTGCGACACCGCGTCGACCGACACCTGGTTTGGCGGCGCGACCCTGGCGCAGAGGGCGCAGGACTGGTCGGCGCTGCTCACCGACGGCAAGGCGAGATACTGCACCGTCCAGCAGGAGGACAACTCGACGCTGGAAGCGCTGCGGCGTGGCGAAGCGGCGGGGATGGTGGACTTCAAGCGCGTGCTGATCCTGCGTGCGGGTTCCGACACCGACCGTCCGCATCCGGGGCAGAGCGACAGCGATGTGCTGGTCAATTACAAGCGGCAAGGGGGATTCGGGCCGGCGGCGGAGAATCTGATGATCACCGCGCGGCCGGTGATCGAGGACATCGTCGGCCATTGGGAGCGATGGAAACGCGGCGCTGGCGTTACCAGGGAAACACGTAGGGCGGATTAGCGCGCAGCGCGTAATCCGCCAAGCTCCGTCGGCGGCTCATACATGGCGGATTACGGCGTTCCGCCTCTTAAGCCCTACCGGCAGGTAGGGCGCTCCTTCGATGGGCCCCAGGGCGGTTAGCGGGCCTCGCCCGCTAATCCGCCCTACGTGGATCTACGGTGATCGGGGGCGGCGTAGCCCCCTCCGGCAGCAAGGTCGCGTCCATGCGCCGCACCGCGCGATGTATCAGCTCGCGCAGCCACATCAGCCCCGGATCGAGCGTGCGGTATTTGTGCCATTGCAGCGATTGCTCCATGATGGGCATCTCCATCGGCATCGGCAGGATGCTGACCGGTAGCACCCGCGCGACGCTGTAGGCCAGGCGCCGGTGCACCGTGGCGATCCGCTCGGTCCCCGTCAGCAGTACCGGCACCGACAGGAAGCTGTGCGTGATCACGTCGATCCGCCGCAGGATACCGACCCGCTCCAGATACGCCGATTCGAAGCTCGCCACACCGATCGGCGGCTGCATCACCACGTGGCCCGCCTGCAGATAGTCGTCCAGCGTCAGCGCCTTGCCGGCCAGGCGGCCGCGATTCCATACCAGGCAGACAAACTGCTCCTGCCACAACACCTCGGTCGGATGCTCGGGCGCGCAGTACACCGACGGGAAAACCAGCATGTCGGCCTCGCCACGTTCCAGCGCGCGCTGCGGCGAACTGACCTGCGCCATCATGCGAAAGCGGATGGTGTCCGACTCCTGGTTGGCCAGCTCGATCACGCGCGGGATCAACGTCATCAACGTGTAGTCCGACACCAGCAAAGTGAATTCGCGCTCCGACGTCGCCGGCGTGAACTGCGGCTGCGCGGCGATGGTCGTATCGATCCGCATCAGGACATCGCGCACCGCCTCGCGCAGTACCAGCCCGCGCGGCGTGATCTCCATTCGCCGCCCCACCTGCACCAGCAGCTTGTCCTGGAAGTGGTCGCGCAGCCGGCCAAGCGCGTTGCTCATCGCCGACTGGCTCATATGCAGCCGCTGCGCGGCGACGGTGATGCTGGTCTCGGTCAGCATCGCGTCGAGCGCCACCAACAGGTTCAGATCGAGCTTATTGAGCCGCATAGTCGTCCTCTTGTCTTATTGTTATGTTCGATGTATTGAGCGCATCAATACATCGCATTGATAGAAACCATTTTACCAAATGCATCGGCGTTCGTAAGCTGGCCACAGGCGATCAAGAATGTCGCCGATAAAAAAACTGACAACGACGGAGACAGCGATGCAAAAGAGGGACAGGCAGGGCCAGTTGCGACTGGCGGTGGGCAGGTGCGCGCTTGCGGGGGCGGCACTGGCGGCGGCTCCGGCGCAGGCGGTCGATCTCGATACCGGTAATCCGGACGTGGCGGCGCGCTTCGATAACACCGTCAAGGCCAGTACCATCTACCGCCTGCACGACGCCGATCCGTCGCTGCTGAACGCATTCAACGCCAATGGCGGTCCGCAGGCGCTGAACTTCAACGCGGGTGACCAGAACTTCCGCAATGCCGGCGTCGTGTCGCAACGGGTCGACCTGCTGTCGGAGTTCGATCTGGTCTACAAACGCGATTTCGGCTTGCGTGTCAGCGCCGCCGCCTGGTACGACCGGATGTATCACCGCGACACCGACGCCGTCAACGATCCCACCATGGGCCAACAGCCTTACAACCGGTTCCCGTCATATACCAGCGACATCGCCGGCAGAAAGGCCGAGATCCTCGACGCGTTCATCTTCGGCGGCGTCACGCTCGATAACGGCCAGAAGGTCAGCGCCAAACTGGGCCGGCACGCGCTGGTCTATGGCGAGAGCGTCTTCTTCGGCGACAACGGCATCGCCGCCGCGCAAGGCCCGTCCGATGTCGCCAAGCTGCAGGCCTCGCCCAACGCCCAGTTCAAGGAGATCGTGCGCCCGGTTCCGCAGCTGTCGGCCCAGTGGCAGGTCACGCCACGCGTCAGTGTCGGCGGCTACCTGCAGTTCCGCTGGGAGGAGAGCAGGGTGCCGCCATCGGGTAGTTACTTCTCCAGCGCGAACATCCCATGGGGTTCGTCGTCACCCGAATTCATCTCCATTCCGGCCGGTCCTGTGGCGGGAAATTATGTGCTGACGCCGGGCGCCGACGTGCATCCGCGCGACAGCGGCCAGTACGGCCTGCAACTGAAGTGGCGCCTCGACGAGACCGACCTCGGTTTCTACTACGCCCGCTATCACGACAAATTCGGCCAGCTTTTCGGCCGGCTCAATCCCGGCGCGCCGGCCACCGACAGCCGCTGGTACTACGTGTTCGGCGACGATATCAAGGTGGCAGGCATCAGCGGCTCGCGTTCGATCGGCGATTTCAACGTCTCGGGCGAGGCCTCGGTGCGCGACAACATGCCGCTGGTGGTCAACAACGCCATCTATTTCGGTCCCGGCGGGACGCCTCGCCCGGCGATACCGGTCGGACGCACCGCGCATCTGAACCTGTCGACGCTCGCCAACTTCGGCCCGAACTTCGTGGCCGCCGAGAGCTCGCTGATGGCGGAGCTGGCGTGGAACCGGCGTCTCAGCATGGACGATCCGAACAACGAGCTCGATAAAGGCCGCACGCGCGACGCCAGCATCCTCCAGTTCACCTATACGCCGACGTATCGCCAGATCGTGCCGGGGCTGGACCTGAGTGTGCCGGTCGGCGCGCGCTACAGCTTGTCCGGCCGCTCCAGCGTGACCGCCTGGGGACCGCGCCATACCGGCAACGCCAGCATCGGCCTCGATGGCAATTACCTCAATGTGTGGCAGTTCTCGCTGAATTACAACCATTACATCGGCCGTAGCGTGCCGGCCCAGGACTACACCACCGGCGCATTCGGCGGCGGCAACGCGCTCGGCGACCGTGACTACATCTCGCTGAACCTGCGCCGCACCTTCTAAAAACAACGGAGACCACATAATGAACAAACACGCTCTTTCCATCGCGGTGGCCGGCCTGGCGCTGGCGCTGCAGGCGGGAACCTCGGCCGCCGCCACGCCCGCCGAAGCGGCCAGGCTGAAATCCGAGCTGACCCCGCTCGGCGCCGAAAAAGCCGGCAACAAGGATGGCACGATCCCCGCCTGGACCGGCGGCTACACCACCGCCATCGCCGGCGACAAGGCCGGCGGCCGCCGCGGCGATCCGTTCAAGGACGAGAAGCCGCTGTATTCGGTCACCGCGCAGAACATGGACAAATACGCGGCGCAGCTGACCGATGGCGTCAAGGCGTTGCTGAAAAAATATCCGGAATACCGGCTCGATGTCTATCCGACGCACCGCACCGCCGCCGCGCCGCAGTACGTGTATGAGAACACCTTCAAGAACGCCACGCGCGGAAAAATGGTCAACGAGGTGCCGTCCGACGTGGTGGCCGGCATCCCGTTCCCGCTGCCCAAAAGCGGCGAGGAGGTGATGTGGAACCACATGCTGCGCTGGCGCGGCAGCTCTTTCCAGACCCAGTTCACGCAGCACCAGATCACCGCCGCCGGCAAGGACGTGGTGATCGCCGAAGGCTTGATCGATGTGCAGATACCTTATTACTTCCCCGAGGCGACGCCGGAGAGCTTTGGCAAGGCGCCCGAGACGTATCTGATCCGACTGGTCAACAGCGGGCCGCCGATCCGCGCCGGCGAGGCGATCACCGGCCGCGATCAGATCGATCCGGCCAAAACCCAGTCATGGGTTTACCTGACCGGCCAGCGCCGCGTGCGCAAGCTGCCCAACCCGTGCTGCGACACGCCGTCGCCCGTCACCGCCGGCTTGATGAGTTTTGACGAGATCCAGACCTGGTCCGGGCGCCTCGACCGCTTCGATTTCAAGATCGTCGGCAAGAAGGAGATGCTGGTGCCATACAACGGCAACAAGCTGCTGCAACCGAAGACCGACGCCGAAGTGATCTCCAAGATCGGCGTCAATCCCGCATTCCAGCGTTGGGAGCTGCACCGTACCTGGGTGGTCGACGCAACGCTGCGCGGCGGCCAGCGCCATCCCGCCGCCAAAAGCCGCTACTACTGCGACGAGGATACCTGGGCGTGCCTGTTGGCGGACCGCTGGGATGCCAACGGCCAGTTGTGGAAGACGATATGGTCGTCGACATTCGTCGCGCCGGATCTACCGGGTACCGTGATCGGTTCGTTCGGTTTCAACGATCTGCTGTCCGGCACCGCCTATGTCGGCGATCTGTATAACAGCAAGGCCGCGCATTATGTGCTCAAGCCGCGCTACCCGGACAGCACCTTCACGCCGGAAGCGATGGCAGGGGACAGCGTGCGATGATGTACCGACGCTCCCATCTGTTCGCGGCGGCGCTCGCGCTGACGGTGGTCTGCGGCGGCTCCCGCGCCGCCGGTGCGGCGCCCG
>DATMSN010000711.1:0-4783 GCA_035565375.1 Duganella sp.
GGGCCGCCGCCGGCCGCCGCCGGCGGTAAATCCTCGTCGCCGGCGCCGCCGATCTCGTTGAGCTCCGCCGCCTGGGTCGAGCGCAGCGCCGACTTCAGCGAGGCCAGGAGGGACGTCATGCCCGCCATCAGTGCAGCCACACCCGCATCAGCGACAGCAACTGCGCCACATCCACCGGCTTGGTGATGTAGTCGGAGGCGCCCGCGGCGATGCATTTATCGCGGTCGCCCTTCATCGCCTTGGCCGTCAGCGTGATGATCGGCAGCGATTTGAATTTGGGGATGCGCCGGATCGCGCGCATGGTGTCGTAGCCGTCCATCTCCGGCATCATGATGTCCATCAGGACGATTTCGATGGTCGGGTCTTTTTCCAGCACCTCGATGCCGTCGCGGCCATTCTCGGCGAACGACACCTGCATCTGCTGGCGCTCCAGCAGCGAGGACAGCGCGAAGATGTTGCGCAAGTCGTCATCGACGATCAGCACCTTGCGCCCGGCCAGCCCGCCGTCGGCGGCGTGGATCTCCTCGAGCATGCGGCGCTGCGCCTCCGGCAGGCTGGCCTGCGAGCGGTGCAGGAACAGCGCCGTCTCGTCGAGCAGGCGCTCCGGCGAGCGCGCATCCTTGATGACGATGGTCTTGGCGTAGCGTTTGAGCTTGGCCACTTCCTTGCGGTTCAAGTCCTTGGCGGTGTTGATGACGATCGGCAGGTCGCGCAGCGATTCGTCCTTGCCGATGATGTCGAGCAGATCGAAGCCCGAGATGTCCGGCAACGTCAGGTCGAGCACCATGCAGTCGAAGCGCTGTTCGCGCAGCGCCTCCAGCGCGGCCTTGCCGTTGTCGACGGCGACGATGTGCAGGTCGGCGTCGCCGATCAGCGCGACGATCGAGTCGCGCTGCGCCGGTTCGTCGTCGACCACCAGCAGGCTGCGTTTTCCGCCCAACAGGAATTTCTGTATCCGCGCGAACTCCTCCTGCAGCGCGGCCTGGTTCACCGGTTTGTTCAGGTAGGAGATCGCGCCCAGGCGCAGCGCGCGCTCGCGCTCGCGCAGGCTGGACATCACATGCACCGGGATGTGGCGGGTGCTCGGGTCGCGTTTGAGGCGGTCGAGCACCGTGAAGCCGTCGATGTCCGGCAGGTCGAGGTCGAGCAGGATCGCCGACGGCAGGTAGTCGCGCGCCAGGCTCAAGGCGGAGTCGCCCTGCATGGTGACGATGCCCTTGAAGTTCTTCTCGCGGGCGAAGCCCAGCACGATCTTGGCGAAGCGCTCGTCGTCCTCGATGATCAGCACCGACGGATCGCCCGGCGCCACCAGGCCGCGGTCGTCGCTGGTGCTGTATTCGCCGATATCGGCATCGAGCTCGCCGACGGCGCCGGCGGCGATGTCGTGCTCCGGCATGGACAGCTCGTTGTAATGCGGCTGCGAGTAGACGATGTTGGGGGCCGGCGTGGCCGGCATCGGCATGCGCACCTGCGGCTGGCGCCCCATGTCGTAGTTGATGAAGCCGGCGCGGTTGTAAGGCAGGAACAGCGTGAACGTGGAGCCGTTGCCGACCACCGATTCGACGCGGATCTCGCCGCCCAGCAAACGCGCCAGCTCGCGCGAGATCGACAGGCCCAGGCCCGTGCCGCCGTATTTGCGGGCGGTGGAGCCGTCGGCCTGCTGGAACGCCTCGAAGATCAGCTGCAGCTTGTCGGACGCGATGCCGACCCCGGTGTCGCTGACGGCGAAGGCCAGCACCGCGTCGGCGTGGATCAGGTTCGGGTGGTCGCTGGAGAAGCCGCTGTTGACCAGGCTGATGACCAGCGACACCTGGCCGTGCGTGGTGAACTTGAACGCGTTCGACAGCAGGTTTTTGAGCACCTGCTGCAGCCGCGTGGTGTCGGTCATCATCGCCGTCGGCAGGTTTTCGCGCAGGTCGACCGAGAAGCCCAGATGCTTGGCCTCGGCCATGTGGCGGAAGGTGCGGTCGACGTAGTTGCGCAGGTTCTGGAAGCGGTATTCCGAGACGTCCAGCGTCACCGTGCCCGATTCGATCTTCGACAGGTCGAGGATGTCGTTGATCAGCGTGAGCAGGTCGGAGCCGGAGCCGTGGATGGTCTTGGCGAATTCCACCTGCTTGCCCGACAGGTTGCCGTCCGGGTTGTCGCCCAGCTGCTGCGCCAGGATCAGCAGCGAATTCAAAGGCGTGCGCAGCTCGTGCGACATATTGGCCAGGAACTCGGATTTGTACTTGGACGACAGCGCCAGCTGCGTGGCCTTTTCCTCCAGCGCCAGCTTGGCCTGCTCCACCTCGCGGTTTTTACGTTCCACCTCGATGTTCTGCTCCGACAGCAGGCGGGCTTTTTCGGCCAGTTCCTGGTTGGTCTGCTGCAGCTCCTGCGCCAGCGACTGCGATTGCGTCAGCAGCGATTCGGTGCGGCTGTTGGCCTCGATGGTGTTGAGCACCACGCCGATCGATTCCATCAACTGGTCGAGGAAGGAGAGGTGGGTTTCGGTGAAGCGGTCCAGCGAGGCGATCTCGATGACGGCCTTGACCTGCTGCTCGAACAGGATCGGCAGCACGACGATGTTGGTCGGCGGCGCCGCGCCCAGCCCGGACGAGACGACGATGTAATCGCGCGGCACGTCGGTCAGCCAGATGCGCACCTTCTCCAGCGCGCACTGGCCCACCAGGCCTTCGCCGGGCAGGAAGGAGGTCGGCAGCTTGCGGCTGGAACGGTAGCCGTAGCTGGCGATCATGCGCAGGCGGGCGTCCGATTCCTGCGAGTCCATCATATAGAACACGCCGTGGTGCGCCGACACCAGCGGCGCCAGCTCCGACAGAATCAGCTTGGTCACGGCCTGCAAGTCGCGCTGGCCCTGCAGCAGCCGGGTGAAGCGCGCCAGGTTGGTCTTGAGCCAATCCTGCTGCGCGTTCTTCAGCGTGGTGTCCTTGAGGTTGCGGATCATCTCGTTGATGTTGTCCTTCAGGTAGGACACCTCGCCGCGCGCCTCCACCTGGATCGAGCGCGACAAGTCGCCGCGCGTCACGGCCGTCGCCACCTCGGCGATCGCGCGCACCTGGTTGGTCAGGTTCGCCGCCAGCTGGTTGACGTTCTCGGTCAAGTCCTTCCAGGTGCCGGCCACGCCGGACACGTTGGCCTGGCCGCCCAGCTTACCCTCGGTGCCGACCTCCCGCGCCACCCGCGTCACCTCGGAGGCGAACGACGACAATTGGTCCACCATCACGTTGATGGTGTCCTTCAGCTCGAGGATCTCGCCCTTGACGTCCACCGTGATCTTTTTCGACAGGTCGCCGCGCGCCACGGCGGTGGTCACCGCCGCGATGTTGCGCACCTGGCCCGTCAGGTTCGACGCCATGAAGTTGACGTTGTCGGTCAAGTCCTTCCAGGTGCCGCCGACGCCCGGCACGTAGGCCTGGCCGCCCAGCTTGCCCTCGGTGCCGACCTCGCGCGCCACCCGCGTGACCTCCGAGGCGAAGGAGCGCAACTGGTCCACCATGACGTTGATGGTGTCCTTCAGTTGCAGGATCTCGCCGCGCACGTCGACCGTGATCTTCTTGGACAAGTCGCCGTTGGCCACGGCGGTGGTCACCTCGGCGATGTTACGCACCTGCGACGTCAGGTTGCCCGCCATCGAGTTGACCGAGTCGGTCAAGTCCTTCCAGGTGCCGGCCACGCCCTTGACCTGCGCCTGTCCGCCCAGCTTACCCTCGGTGCCGACCTCGCGCGCCACGCGCGTGACCTCGGACGAGAACGACGACAGCTGTTCCACCATCGTGTTGGCGGTGGTGGCCGCGCGCAGGTACTGGCCCTTGAGCGGATGGCCGTCGACCTCCAGCGCCATGGTCTGGGACAGGTCGCCCTTGGCCACGGCGCCGATGACGCGCGCCATCTCGGTGGTGGGGCGCACCAGGTCGTCGATCAGCGCGTTGACGGCGCTGATGATGGTGGCCCAGCCGCCGGCCATGTTGGGCACCTGCGCGCGCTGCGTCAGCCGGCCTTCGCGGCCGACCACGCGGCTCACGTCCGTGACCACGTGGACCATTTTCTCCTTGGTCTCGATAATTTCGTTCAGCGTGTCGGCGATCTTGCCGGACATGCCGGTCCAGTCGGAGGGCATGCGGGCGGAGAAGTCGCCTTTTTTCAGGGCCATCAGCGTCGCCAGCAGGATTTTGACATCCAGCTGCTCGCCCAGGTCGGTCATGTTGTTCATCGGCTTAATCCTCGTTGTTCAGGAGGTAGTGGAGGGTGGAGAAAAAGGAGGCGGCGGCGCCCGGCGAGAGGTGGCGGCGCGCTTCGCCGGCCGGCAATGGCGGCGAAAACAGTTCGCCCTGGCAGCTGTCGCAGCGCAGCTTGCGCAGTACTTCGAGTTGCCGGCGCTGGTCCACGCCCAGCGCCACGACGCGCATGGACAGGGCGCGCGCGAGGTGGATGACGGCGGCGACGATGTCGGTGCCGCCTTGATCGTTGCCGATGGCGTGGATGAACACCGGGTCTATCTTCAGCACCTCGAGCTGCCAGCGCTTGCAGGCTGCCAGCGACGAGCGCGCGCTGCCGAAATCGTCCAGCGCGCCGTGCACGCCGGCCGCCTGCAACTGCGCGAGCAATTGCTCGAGCGGCCCGGCGGCGCCTTGCAGCAGCTTTTCATTGAGTTCGACGCCGATGCTGCCCGGCGCCAAACCGTGCCTGGCCAACGCCGGCAGCAGCACTTGCAGCAGTTCGGCGTGCAGCTGGGGCGTGGCCAGGTTGATCCAGATGCAGGGTGGCGTCCCGGCCGCGT
>DATMSN010000712.1:0-6678 GCA_035565375.1 Duganella sp.
GTACCTGGGCGCCGACGGCCAGTGGCTGGCCTGTTTTCAACTGCACGACGGCCTGCGGGCCGACGCCCAGGCGACGGTCGATTACTTCCGCCGCGCCGGCAAGACCGTCGTGCTGCTCAGCGGCGACCACGATGTGCTGGCGCGCCGCGTCGGCGACCAGCTCGGCATCGGCACCACGGTCGGCGGCTATCTGCCCGACGAGAAGCTGGCCTTCGTGCGGCGGCTGCAAATGAAGGGCGCGGTGGTGGCGATGGTCGGCGACGGCATCAACGACGCCGCCGTGCTGCGCGCGGCCGATGTCTCGTTCGCAATGGGCAGCGGGGCAACGTTGGCGCAAGTGCATGCCGATTGCGTACTGCTCGACGCCCGCCTGCCGTTGCTGACGGAAACCGCCCGCAGCGCGGACAAGACCATGCGCGTGATCCGCCAGAACCTGGCCTGGGCCAGCCTGTACAACCTGCTGGCGATCCCGGCGGCGGCGGCCGGCCTGCTCAATCCGTGGCTGTCCGGCGTCGGCATGGCGGCCAGTTCGGCCGTGGTGGTGCTCAACGCGCTGCGGCTGCGTGGGCGTGGCAAAAAGGAAATGTGATGGAAGCCTTATTCTTGCTCGTTCCACTCAGCGTGGCGATGGTGTTCGCCGCGTTGTGGGTGTTCTTCCACGCCGCCGACGACGGCCAGTTCGACGACCTGGTCGGCCCGGCGCTGCGGGTGTTGCAGGACGACGACTCGGCGCCGAACATAATAGACCAGCAAAAAGATCCATCCGGGAAATTTTGATCCACATCAAGGATTTTTGAAGGCCCAAAAAGTAACCTTGACATACATCATCAAGCGTTCTATGGGAGAACTTCGTGGACCTGGCACAGAACTACAACTACAAGATCGTCAAGCAATTTGCGATCGCAACCGTAGTCTGGGGCATCGTCGGCATGCTGGTGGGGGTGATCATCGCCGCCCAACTGGCCTGGCCGGCGCTGAACCTGGACATCCCCTGGCTGACCTATGGCCGCCTGCGGCCGCTGCACACCAACGCCGTCATTTTCGCGTTCGGCATCTGCGGCCTGTTCGCCACCTCGTACTACGTGGTCCAGCGCACTTGCCAGGTGCGCCTGTTCTCCGACAAGCTGGCCGCGTTCACCTTCTGGGGCTGGCAGGCGGTGATCCTGAGCGCCGTCGTGACCCTGCCGATGGGCCTGACGCGCGGCAAGGAATACGCCGAGCTGGAGTGGCCGATCTCCATCCTGATCGCCGTGGTCTGGATCTGCTACGCGATCGTGTTCTTCGGCACGCTGCTCAAGCGCAAGGTCAAGCACGTCTACGTCGCCAACTGGTTCTTCGCCGGCTACATCATCGCCGTCACCCTGCTGCACGTGGTCAACGGCGCCAGCATGCCGGCCTCGGCCTTTAAATCGTATTCGGCCTACTCGGGCGTGCAGGACGCGATGATCCAGTGGTGGTACGGCCACAACGCGGTCGGCTTCATCCTCACCGCCGGCTACCTCGGCATGGTCTACTACTTCATCCCCAAGCAGGCCGAGCGTCCGGTGTACTCGTACCGCCTGTCGATCGTGCACTTCTGGGCGCTGATCTTCACCTACATGTGGGCCGGCCCGCACCACCTGCACTACACCGCCCTGCCCGACTGGACGCAATCGATCGGCATGGTGTTCTCGCTGGTGCTGCTGGCGCCGTCGTGGGGCGGCATGATCAACGGCATCATGACCCTGTCGGGCGCCTGGCACAAGCTGCGCACCGACCCTATCCTGAAATTCATGATCGTCTCGCTGTCGTTCTACGGCATCGCCACCTTCGAGGGACCGATGATGTCGATCAAGACCATCAACTCGCTGTCGCACTACACCGACTGGGGCATCGCCCACGTGCACGGCGGCGCGCTCGGCTGGGTCGGCTTCATCACGATGGGCTCGATCTACTACCTGCTGCCGCGCCTGGCCGGCCAGCAAAAGATGTGGAGCACCAAATTGATCGACCTGCACTTCTGGGTCGCCACCATCGGCATCGTGCTGTACATCGCCGCCATGTGGATCGCCGGCGTCATGCAGGGCCTGATGTGGCGCGCGGTCAATCCGGACGGCACCCTGACCTACACCTTCGTCGAAGGCGTCAAGGCCACCTATCCGTACTACGTGGTGCGTTTCGGCGGCGGCCTGCTGTACCTGGGCGGGATGTGCCTGATGGGCTACAACACCTGGATGACCCTGCGCAACCGCGAGACCGCGACCGCGCGCATTCCCGCGCTGGCCGCCGGCCACGCCTGATATCGGAGCACAAAGATGAAATTTTCCCATGATTGGATCGAGAAAAACCCCTGGCTGCTGATCGCGCTGGTGACCCTGGTGGTCAGCGTCGGCGGCGCCGTCGAGATCGTGCCGCTGTTCTTCCAGAAGTCGACCACCGAGCCGGTCGCCGGCTTGAAGCCCTATTCGCCGCTGCGCCTGGCCGGGCGCGACATCTACGTGCGCGAGGGCTGCTACAACTGCCACTCGCAGATGGTGCGGCCGTTCCGCGCCGAGACCGAGCGCTACGGCCACTACTCGGTCGCCGGCGAGTTCGTCTACGACCGGCCGTTCCAGTGGGGCTCCAAGCGCACCGGTCCCGACCTGGCGCGCGTGGGCGGACGCTACAGCGACGAATGGCACCGCACCCACCTGGCCAGCCCGCGCGACGTGGTGCCGGAATCGAACATGCCGAACTATCCGTGGCTGGCGAAGACGGCGCTGGTGCCGGCCGACATCGTGCCGAAGATGCGCGCGCTCAAGCGCCTGGGCGATCCGTACACCGACGCCGAGATCGCCGCCGCGCCGGCAGAGTTGAAGGACAAGACCGAAGAAGACGCCCTGATCGCCTATCTGCAAGGCCTGGGCACATTAATCAAGACGAGGAACTAGCATGGCTATCGAAAACCTGTTCGACTGCGCCAGCAGCGTGATGACGGTGATTTCCTTTATCACGTTCATCGGCATCCTGTGGTGGGCGTTCATCGCCAACAAGGAGGCCGACTTCGCCAAGGCGGCGCAATTACCGTTCGACGACGAGGAGAACGGCCATGGCTGATTTCACCAACGGCTTCTGGGACCTGTACATCGTCGTGCTGACCTTGCTCGGCATCGCCGGCTGCGGCATCCTGCTGTTCTCGCAGTCCAAGGTCAAGCTGGCCAGGGACAAGGACGGCAAGATCGGCACCACCGGCCACGTGTGGGACGAGGACTTGACCGAACTGAACACGCCGATGCCGCGCTGGTGGATGTGGCTGTTCTACATCACCATCATTTTCGCGCTGGCCTACCTGTTCCTGTACCCCGGCCTGGGCACCTACGCCGGCAAGCTGGGCTGGAAGTCGTCCGGCCAGTATCAGGCCGAACTGAAGCAGGCGGAAGCCGACTACGGCCCGTTGTTCGCGCAATACCAGAAGCAGGACCTGAAGAAGGTCGCCGCCGATCCGAAGGCGCACGCCATCGGCCAGCGCCTGTTCCTGACGTACTGCGCGCAATGCCACGGCTCGGACGCGCGCGGCAACAAGGGCTTTCCCAACCTGACCGACAAGGACTGGCTGTTCGGCGGCGCGCCGGAAACCATCAAGGAAACCATCCTGCACGGGCGCATGGGCATGATGCCGCCGATGGGCGCCGCGCTGGGCTCGGACAAGGACGTGGAAAACGTCGCCCATTACGTGCTGAGCCTGTCCGGCTCGACCGCCGATCCGATCAAGGCCGTGTTCGGCAAGGGCAAGTTCGGCGCCTGCATGGCCTGCCACGGCGCCGGCGGCACCGGCAACCAGGCGCTGGGCGCGCCCAACCTGACCGACAAGATCTGGTTGTTCGGCGGCAGCGCCGAGACGGTGATGGAAACCATCCGCAAGGGCCGCACCGCCACCATGCCGGCGTTCGACGACTTCCTCGGCGACGCCAAGGTGCACGTGCTGGCGGCCTACGTCTGGAGCCTGTCGAACGACGTCAACGCGCCCGAGCCGGTTGCGGCCGCCGTGCCGGCCGTCGCCGCCACGCCCGCCGCGGAATAAGCGTCCGATGCCATGAACCCGCCCGAACCACAAGTCGTCCACATGTACGCCGCGCGGGAGGAAATCTACCCGCGCGAGGCCTCGGGCCGCTACGCCCGGCTGCGCTGGCTGTTCGTCTGGCTGACGCAGCTGGCGTTCTATTGCACGCCGTGGCTGCAATGGAACGGCCGCCAGGCGCTGCTGTTCGATCTGGGCGCGCGCAAGTTCTACATCTTCGGCCTGGTGTTGTGGCCGCAGGATTTCATCTACCTGGCCGCGCTGCTGATCATCTGCGCCTATTTGCTGTTCCTGGCGACGGCGGTGGCCGGGCGCGTGTGGTGCGGCTTCGCCTGTCCGCAGACGGTGTACACCGAAATCTTCCTGTGGATAGAGCGCCAGATCGAAGGCAAGCGCAGCGCGCGCATGGCGCTCGACCGCCAGCCGCCGTCGGTGTCCAAGTTCGCCAAGAAGAGCGCCAAGCACCTGGCCTGGGGCGCGGTGGCGCTGTGGACCGGTTTCACGTTCGTCGGCTACTTCACGCCGATCAAGATGCTCGGCGGCGAGGTGCTGACGTTGAGTTTCGGCCCGTGGGAATGGTTCTGGGTGGTGTTCTACAGCTTCGCCACCTACGGCAACGCCGGCTGGATGCGCGAGCAGGTGTGCAAATACATGTGCCCGTACGCCCGCTTCCAGAGCTCGATGTTCGACAGCGACACGCTGATCATCACCTACGCCGGCGAGCGGGGCGAGCCGCGCATGCCGTTGTCGAAGAAAAAGGAAGGCGGTGGCGGCGACTGCATCGATTGCTCGATGTGCGTGCAGGTGTGCCCGACCGGCATCGACATCCGCAACGGCCTGCAGTACGAATGCATCGGCTGCGCCGCCTGCGTCGACGCCTGCAACGGCGTGATGGACAAGGTCGGCCTGCCGCGCGGGCTGATCCGCTACAGCACCGAGCGCGCCATGACCATGCACTACACGCCGACGGAAATCCGGCGGCGCACCTTGCGTCCCCGGGTGCGGATCTACGCCGCCATCCTGGCGCTGATCGTCGCCGCCGTCGGCACCGCGCTGTACCTGCGGGTGCCGCTCAAGCTGGACGTGATCCGCGACCGGGGCGCCATGGGCCGCGAGGTCGAGGACGGCATGATCGAAAACGTCTACCGGCTGCAGATCATGAACACGTCGGAGCGGGCGCAGACCTACCGCATCCGCGTCAGCGGCATCGCCACCTTGGCGCAGGTGACGCCGGACCTGGTGCGGGTCGACGCCACCGAGACCAAGGCCTATCCGATCCGGCTGCGCACGGCGCACGGCGCCGCCCATCCCGGCTCGAACAAGATCGCCGTGGAGCTGACGTCGGTCGACGAGCCGTCGCTGCATGTGAAGGAGGACGCGGTATTCATCGTGCCGCGCTAAGGAGAACGCTATGACCGTATCGATATCGCATGCCACGGTGACGCCGTGGTGGAGGCAGCGCTGGCCGTGGCTGCTGATGGCGGGGCCGGCGATCGCCATCGTCGCCGGCAGCTACACCGGCTACCTGGCCTTCACGCGGCAGGACGCGCTGGTGGTGGGCGACTATTACAAGCAGGGCAAGGCCATCAACCAGGACTTGCGGCGCGACCGCGCGGCCAGCGCGCTGGGGTTGTCGATGTCGATCGGCTACGACGCCACGCAGGGCATGCTGGCCGGCCAGCTGCGGCGCGACAGCGACGACCACGGCAAGACGGAGCGGCTGTTCGTGCGCCTGTCGCACGCGACGTTGCCGGCCAAGGACATCCTGCTGGTGGTGCAACCGGACGAATTCGGCGCCTTCCAGATCAATCTGCCGATGCTCGAGCGCAGCCGCTGGGTGGTGCTGGTCGAAGGTGAAAAACGCGACTGGCGGCTGGCCGGCGCCTGGAGCTGGCCGGCGCAACGCAGCGTCACGCTGCGCGCCGACTAAACCCCGGGGGTCAAGTCTGACATTCGGACACGGACTGGTCCAAAAAACCGTCGTATGGTTAAGCCCGTGTGCGAATGTTAGACTTGACCCCCAAGGTTTTTTTGTACGGCGATTACTGGATGCCAGGCTGCTCGCCGGCTCGCTTGACGGCGTTGATATCGCGCACATTTTTCTGCACCGCCACCGCCGCGAACAGGCTCAGTAAAAATGCCATCGCGTAAAAGCCCTTTTCGCTCAAGGTCAGGGTCGCGTTGATCAGGCCGACGGTCAGCAACAACATCGTCAGCCCCAGCGACAGCCAGCACAGGCCGAAATACAGGCCGCTGACCGGCGTGCCCTCGGCGCGGTCGCGCACCGATTTTTGCAGCGACACGGCGGCGAACAGCCCGTACATCAGGATCGTGAAGTAATAGCCTTTTTCGTTGAGCTGCATGCTGGCGTTTCACAGCCCGAGCATGAAGGCCGACGCGCCGGCCAGCAGGGCGATCCAGGAGGCGGCGACGAAGGCGGGGGTGGGACCGAGTTGGGGCTGAGCCATGAATACTCCTTGCGGGTTGGGGAAGGCGGCGCCCGGTTGGCGCGCGCCCGCCCATCGTACCAGATGCGTCAGCCCGGTTTCTTGAATGAGCGCAACATTTTGCCGCCGACGGTGACCACCACCAGCGCCAGCGCGCCGGCCAGCACGCCGGCCACCGCGTCGATGACGCTGGGG
>DATMSN010000713.1:0-10553 GCA_035565375.1 Duganella sp.
GGCGCGGTCACGCTCGGGCTGCCGCACAGCATCTCGGGCGCGCTGGCGCTGCCGTTGCTGACGGCGGCGCGCGCCACCTATCCGGAAATCACGCTGCAGCTGACGGAGGAACTGACCGGCAACCTGAGCGAGCAGCTCAAATCGGGCCGGGTCAATCTGGCGGTGCTGTTCGACGACGGCCAACTGGCGCAATTCGCCACCACGCCGCTGGTCGAGGAAGAGCTGCGCTTCATCTGCCGCGCCGACGCCGCCTACGCGCTGGGCCAGGACGCGCTGACCTTGGAGCAGACGCTGGGCACCACATTGATCCTGCCGGGCCTGCAGCACGGCGTGCGTCCGCGCATCGAAAGCATGGTGCGCGCGGCCGGGCTCAGGCTGTCGAACGTGATCGAGATCAACTCCATCGCCATCCTGAAATCGGCGATCCTGGCCGACATGGGCGCCACCTTGCTGCCGTCGGCGCCGGTGCTCGACGAGCTACAACGGGGCACGATGCGCGCGCACCCGATCCGGCAGCCGGCGATCTCGCGCACGGTGGTGCTGTGCGCGTCGAAAAACATCCCGCTGACCAACGCCGCCAGCGCCATCAGCCGGCTGGTGCAGCAAGTGAGCGTCCAGCTGTGCCAAGCCGGCACCTGGCCCGGCGCCACCCCTACTCCGGGGTCAACTCCGGGGTCAGGTCCACCATTGCTACACGGCCTGGGCAGTAACGGGCCGTAACGGGCCATAACGGGCTCTAAGGGCCGAGCTTGTGTAGCATTGGTGGACCTGACCCCGGAGTTGCTTCTGCGGGGGTATCACTTTTTCTTATGCCCCGATTGGCAAACACTATTTCCGTATACGTCAACTCGCGCCCATACTAGGCCTAATTCCGCTCACCACGCGGCCCTGGCCCGATCCTGACGCGCTTACCCGGCGTGATCAAGTTCAGGTGCGATCTGATACCAAAAACGGAGACCCGCCATGCCCGATACCACGGCAACCGGCCCTGCAACGTCCGCCAGAGACGGCAGCGCCCGACTGACCACCGTCAGCCTCGACGACAAATACACCGCGACCCAAGGCGACATTTACCTGTCCGGCATCCAGGCGCTGGTGCGCCTGCCGATGATGCAGCGCCTGCGCGACCAGGCCGCCGGCTTGAACACGGCCGGCTTCATTTCCGGCTACCGCGGCTCGCCGCTCGGCGGCCTCGACGAGAACCTGTGGAAGGCCAAGCCGCATCTGGAGGCGCACCACGTGCGCTTCGTGCCGGGCGTGAACGAGGATTTGGCGGCCACCGCCGTCTGGGGCTCGCAACAGGTCGATCTGATCGGCGAGGCCAAATACGACGGCGTGTTCGCCATGTGGTACGGCAAGGGACCCGGCGTCGACCGCTGCGGCGACGTCTTCAAGCACATGAACCACGCCGGCACCTCGAAGCACGGCGGCGTGCTGCTGGTGGCCGGCGACGACCACGGCGCCTATTCATCGACCTTGCCGCACCAGTCCGACCATCTGTTTTCGGCGTCGATGATCCCGGTGCTGTATCCATGCAACGTGCAGGAGTACCTCGACCTGGGCATCCACGGCTGGGCGATGTCGCGCTTTTCCGGCTGCACCGTGGCGTTCAAGGCGCTGGCCGACACGGTCGAGTCGTCGGCCTCGGTCGACGCCGATCCGTTCCGCGTCGAGGTCAAGATCCCGCTCGATTTCGTCATGCCCGAGGGCGGCCTGAACGCCCGCCTGTCGAGCATTCCGCTGGGCCAGCAGGCGCGCAATCAGGAAGCGTTGATGCAGGACTATAAAATCTACGCGGCGCTGGCCTACGCGCGCGAGAACAAACTCAATCACACCACCATCACCAGCCCGGACGCGAAGCTGGGCATCATCGCCTCCGGCAAATCGTATCTGGACGTGCTCGAGGCGCTCGAGGAACTGGGCATCGACGAGAAGATGGCGGCCGACGTCGGCCTGCGCCTGTTCAAGGTGGCCATGCCATGGCCGCTGGAACCGGACAGCGTGCGCGAATTCGCCCAGGGCCTCGACGAGATCCTGGTGGTCGAGGAAAAGCGCCAGATCGTCGAGTACCAGCTGAAGGAACAGCTATACAACTGGCGCGACGACGTGCGCCCGCGCGTGATCGGCAAGTTCGACGAAAAAGGCGAATGGGTGGCGCCGCGCGGCGAATGGCTGCTGACCTCCAAGGCCGACTTCTCGGTGTCGCAGGTGGCGCGGGTGATCGCCTCGCGCGTCAAGCGCCTGATCGCCGATCCCGTCACCCTGGACCATATCAAGGCGCGCCTGACCTTCCTCGACGCCAAGGACGCGGTGCTGAAGAAGGCCATCAGCACGCCGTTCCGCCCCGCCTTCTACTGCTCCGGATGCCCGCACAACACCTCGACCAAGGTCCCCGAGGGCAGCCTGGCATTGGCCGGCATCGGCTGCCACGTGATGGCGACGTCGATCTACCCGGAATTCAACAAGCTGACCACGCACATGGGCGGCGAAGGCGCGCCGTGGATCGGCCAGGCCGCGTTCTCGAAGATCCCGCACGTGTTCCAGAACCTGGGCGACGGCACCTATTTCCACTCCGGCTATCTGGCGATCCGCGCGGCGGTGGCGGCCAGGGTCAACATGACCTACAAGATCCTGTACAACGACGCCGTGGCGATGACCGGCGGCCAGCCGGTCGACGGCATCACGTCGGTGCCGATGATCGCGCAGCAGATGGCCGCGGAGGGGGTGAAACGAATAGCGCTGGTGACCGAGGACCTGACCCGCTATCAGGGGAGCGGCGACCGCGGCGCGCTGCCGTCGCTGGTCAGCCTGCACGACCGCAAGGACATGGACGCCGTCCAGCGCGAGCTGCGCGAGGTCGAAGGCGTGTCGGTGCTGATCTACGACCAGACCTGCGCGGCCGAGAAGCGCCGCCGCCGGAAGAAAGGCGAATACCCCGACCCGGCCAAGCGCATGGTCATCAACGAGGCCGTGTGCGAAGGCTGCGGCGACTGCGGCGTGCAGTCGAACTGCACCTCGATCCTGCCGAAGGAGACGGAGTTCGGCCGCAAGCGCACCATCGATCAATCGTCGTGCAACAAGGATTACTCGTGCGTGAAGGGCTTCTGCCCCAGCTTCGTCACCGTCGAAGGCGGCGCGCTGAAGAAGACCAAGACCGGCGTTAAGGTGAACGAAAATGCGGAAAATGTCGACGACGGCTTCGGCGCGCTGCCCGAACCCGTGCTGCCGTCGTGCGAGCAGCCCTACAACATCCTGATCAACGGCATCGGCGGCACCGGCGTCATCACCGTCGGCGCCTTGATGGGCATGGCCGCGCACCTGGAGGGCAAAGGCGCGTCGGTGCTCGACATGACCGGCATGTCGCAGAAAAACGGCTCCGTCACCTCGCACGTCAAGGTGGCGAAGACCCCGGCGCACCTGCGCGCCCAGCGCATCGCCACCGGCGAGGCCGACGTCATCCTCGGCTGCGACATGCTGACCGCCGGCGCCGCCGACGCGGTGTCGAAGATGCGCCCCGGCCGCACGCTGGCCGTGATCAACCTGCATGAGCAGCCGCCCGGCACCTTCGCGCAAAACGCCGACTGGCAGTATCCGGTGGCCGAGGTGCGCGCGCTGATCGAGGAATCGGTCGGCGGCGCCGAAGCCGCCGATTTCATCGACGCGACCAGGCTGGCCACGGCGCTGATGGGCGACTCCATCGCCGCCAATCTGTTCATGCTCGGCTACGCGTGGCAGCGCGGACGCATTCCGTTGACCGAGGCGTCGCTGCTGCGCGCGATCGAACTCAATGGCGTCGGCATCGCGTCCAACAAGAAGAGCTTCCTGTGGGGACGGCGCGCGGCGGTGGACCTGAAGCGCGTCGAGCGCGTGGCCACGCCGACGCAGGCGATCGTCGTGCAGATGCCGCAAAGCCTGGACAACGTCATCGACAAGCGCGTGCGCTTCCTGACCGACTACCAGAACGCGGCCTACGCTGCCGTCTACGAGCAGCTGGTGTCGCAGGTGCGCGCCAGGGAGACCGCGCTGGGATTGGGTAACAAGCTGTCCACCGCCGTGGCCAGGTACTACTTCAAGCTGATGGCGTACAAGGATGAATACGAAGTGGCGCGCCTGTACACGGACGGGCGCTTCGTCGAGCAGCTCAAACAGCAGTTCGAGGGCGACTTCTCGATCAAGTTCAATCTGGCGCCGCCGCTGTTTGCGAAGAAGGACGCCAAGGGGCATCTGGTCAAGGCGGAATTCGGCTCGTGGATGTGGAGCACCTTCAAGCTGCTGGCCAGGCTCAAAGGCTTGCGCGGCGGCGCCTTCGATATCTTCGGCCGCAGCGACGAGCGCAGGATGGAGCGCGCGCTGATCGTCGAATATCGCGAGATGGTGACCGTGTTGATCGGGCAGCTCACCGTGGAAAACCACGCGCTGGCCGTGGAGTTGGCGGGATTGCCGGAGAAAGTGCGCGGTTTCGGCCACGTGAAGCAGAAGGCGGTGGCCGTCTTCCACGCCGAGAAGGCGCGCCTGATGGCGCAATTCAGCCAGCGGCATGCCGCCTGACCCGCACCGCCACCCCATGGGGTCTGACCCGCCGGGTCAGACCCCGGCTGGCTTTACGGGTTTGACGTTAACGTAAACGTCATATAATCATCAGACAAAGCGAAAAACAAAGGGACACCATGAACGACCTCTCCGCTCCGAACCTCGCAGCCGTGCCGGATCAGCCGCGCCTGAACAACAAAATCCGTTTCGTCACCGCCGCCTCGCTGTTCGACGGCCACGACGCCTCGATCAACATCATGCGCCGCATCCTGCAATCGAATGGCGTCGAAGTGGTCCACCTGGGCCACAACCGCTCGGTCGACGAAGTGGTCACCGCCGCGCTGGCCGAGGACGTGCAAGGCATCGCCATCTCCAGCTACCAGGGCGGCCATGTCGAATACTTCAAATACATGCTCGACCTGCTGCGCCAGCGCGGCGGCGCCCACATCAAGGTGTTCGGCGGCGGCGGCGGCGTCATCGTCCCCGACGAAATCGCCGACCTGCATGCCTACGGCGTCACCCGGATCTTCAGCCCGGAGGACGGCCAGCGCATGGGCCTTGTCGGCATGATCCAATGGATGGTGCGGGAATGCGACATCGACCTGTCGACCTACGCGCCCACCTCGCTCGCGCCGCTGCGCGAAGGCGACGTGGCCTCGCGCCACCGTCCGCTGGCCCAGTTGATCACCGCGCTGGAAAACGACAAGGCCGCGCCCGCGCTGCGCGCCGACATCCTGGCCGCCGCCGAGGGCCTGGCCGTGCCGACCCTGGGCATCACCGGCACCGGCGGCGCCGGCAAATCGTCGCTGACGGATGAACTGATACGCCGCATCCGCCTCGACCAGGCCGACGCGCTGAACATCGCCATCATCTCGATCGACCCGTCGCGCCGCAAATCCGGCGGCGCCCTGCTGGGCGACCGTATCCGCATGAACGCGATCAATCCGTGGGCCGGCCAAACGCGGGTGTTCATGCGGTCGCTGGCCACGCGCGAGGCGGGCTCCGAGATCTCCGAGGCGCTGCCCGACGTCATCGCCGCCTGCAAGGTGGCCGGCTTCGATCTGGTCATCGTCGAAACCTCCGGCATCGGCCAGGGCGACGCCGCCATCGTGCCGCACGTGGATGTATCGATGTATGTGATGACGCCGGAATTCGGCGCCGCCTCGCAGCTGGAGAAAATCGACATGCTCGATTTCGCCGACTTCATCGCCATCAACAAATTCGACCGCAAAGGCTCGCTGGACGCGCTGCGCGACGTCGCCAAGCAGTACCAGCGCAACCGCGAACTGTGGAGCCAGCGCCCCGAGGAGATGCCGGTCTACGGCACGCAGGCGTCGCGCTTCAACGACGACGGCGTCACCGCGCTATATCAGGGCCTGCTGCCGAAACTGGCGCAATTCGGCCTGCCGACCAAGCCGGGCAAACTGCCGCCGGTGGCGCTGCGCCACTCGAGCGGCAAAAACGTCATCGTGCCGCCGGCGCGTGCCCGCTACCTGGCGGAGATCGCCGACACCGTGCGCGGCTACCACCGCCACACCCGCAAGCAGGTGACGCTGTCGCGCGAACGCCAGCAACTGACCGAGGCCAAACGCATGCTGGCGATCGCCAACAAGGCCGCCGATTTCGACGATCTGATCGCCGACCGCGACGCCGCGCTGGACGCCGGCGCGAAAAAGCTGCTGGCGCAGTGGCCGCAGATGCAGGCCGCCTACGCCGGCGACGACTACGTGGTCAAGATCCGCGACAAGGAAATCCGTACCCGCCTGGTGCAGCACACGCTGTCGGGCACCAAGATCCGCAAGGTGGCCCTGCCGCGTTATGAGGACCACGGCGAGGTGCTGCGCTTCCTGATGCTGGAGAACGTGCCGGGATCGTTCCCGTTCACGGCCGGCGTGTTCCCGTTCAAGCGCGAGGGCGAAGACCCGACGCGCATGTTCGCCGGCGAAGGCGACGCCTTCCGCACCAACCGCCGCTTCAAGCTGGTCTCCACCGGCATGGACGCCAAGCGCCTGTCGACGGCGTTCGACTCGGTGACCTTGTACGGCGCCGACCCGGCGCCGCGTCCGGACATCTACGGCAAGGTCGGCAACTCCGGCGTCTCGATCGCCACCTTGGACGACATGAAGGTGCTGTACGACGGCTTCAACCTGTGCAGCCCGAGCACCTCGGTGTCGATGACCATCAACGGCCCGGCGCCGACGATCCTGGCGATGTTCATGAACACCGCCATCGACCAGCAGATCGACAGGTTCGTCGAAGAACACCAGCGCCAGCCCGACGCCGACGAAGCGGCCAAGCTGCGCGCGTGGGTGCTGCAAAACGTGCGCGGCACCGTGCAGGCCGACATCCTGAAGGAAGACCAGGGCCAGAACACCTGCATCTTCTCGACCGAATTCTCGCTCAAGGTGATGGGCGACATCCAGCAGTACTTCGTCGAGCACCAGGTGCGCAACTTCTACTCGGTGTCGATCTCCGGCTACCACATCGCCGAAGCGGGCGCGAACCCGATCTCGCAGCTGGCGTTCACCTTGTCGAACGGCTTCACCTTCGTCGAGGCGTATCTGGCGCGCGGCATGCACATCGACGACTTCGCGCCCAACCTGTCGTTCTTCTTCTCCAACGGCATGGACCCGGAATACACGGTGCTGGGCCGCGTCGCCCGGCGCCTGTGGGCGGTGGCGATGCGCGACAAGTACGGTGCCAACGACCGCTCGCAAAAGCTCAAATACCACGTGCAGACGTCGGGCCGCTCGCTGCACGCGCAGGAGATCGACTTCAACGACATCCGCACCACCTTGCAGGCGCTGATCGCCATCTACGACAACTGCAACTCGCTGCACACCAACGCCTACGACGAGGCGATCACCACGCCGACCGACGAATCGGTGCGCAGGGCGTTGGCGATCCAATTGATCATCAACCGCGAATGGGGCCTGGCCAAGAACGAGAATCCGAACCAGGGTTCGTTCATCATGGAGGAGCTGACCGATCTGGTCGAGGAAGCGGTGCTGCAGGAGTTCGAGCGCATCGCCGAGCGCGGCGGCGTGCTGGGCGCGATGGAGACCGGCTACCAGCGCGGCAAGATCCAGGAGGAGTCGATGCTGTACGAGCACCAGAAGCACGACGGCACCCTGCCCATCATCGGTGTCAACACCTTCCGCAATCCGAAGGCGGCCGGCGAGCCGCAGAAAATCGAACTGGCGCGCTCCACCGACGACGAGAAGCAATCGCAGCTCAAGCGCCTGGAGGACTTCCACAACCGCCACGCCGACCGCGCGCCGGCCGCGCTGGCGGCATTGCAGCAAGCCGCGATCGACAACGAGAACGTGTTCGAAAAGCTGATGGAGGCGGTGCGCGTCTGCTCGCTGGGGCAGATCACCACCGCGCTGTTCGAAGTCGGAGGCCAATACCGCCGCAACATGTAAAGATCCAACCCGCACGGGTACGACCCCGCATGGCCTCGCGGGTTGGATGTACATCTAATCGGTCGCCGAAAAATGCGGCCCCGCCCCCTCCCGCGCCAACGCATCCTGCGCATTGCGAAGCGGACAAGCCCTCAACGACAGGCACCCGCAACCGATGCAGCCGTCCAGCTGATCGCGCAGCTGCGTCAGTGTGCGGATGCGCTCCTCCAACTCCAGTTTCCAGGCGGCCGACAAGCGGCGCCAGTCCGCCGCGGTCGGCGTGCGTCCCGCCGGCAGCGCGTTCAACGCCTCGGCGATGTCCGCCAGCGGCATGCCGACCCGCTGCGCCACCTTGATCACCGCCAGCCGGCGCAGCACCGAGCGCGCGTAGCGCCGCTGGTTGCCGCCGGAGCGCACGGAATGAATCAAGCCCTTGGCCTCATAAAAATGCAGTGCCGATACCGCCACGCCGGCCCGCTCGGCCAACTCGCCGACGCCCAGCTCTTTCGGTGGAGACGCCATATAAAATCCTTGACCTCAAGTTAAGTTGAGATTTTATAGTGTTCGCACACTTATCACACGAAAGGCCGCCATGACCCAGCTTTCCTTCATCAACCCACCCGGTTTGTACGACCCGCGTCCCAACGGCTACAGCCATGTCGTGGTCGCCGAGGCGCCGGCGCGCCTGATCTATATCGCCGGCCAGGGCGGCGAAAACGTCGATGGCACGCTGTCGGAGGATTTCGGAACACAGGTGAGGCAAGCGCTGGGCAATCTGCAAACGGCGCTGAACGCGGCAGGCGCCGGCCTCGCCAACGTCGCCAAGCTCACGGTGCTGATCGTCGACCATAGCGAAGAACGCCTGCGGATCTTCGGCGGCGCGCTGGGCGCCATGTGGGGCGACAACCCCGCCCCGGCTTGCACGCTGATCCCGGTCCCGCGCCTGGCGCTGGACGGCATGCTGTTCGAGATCGAGGCCACCGCGATAAACTAAAAACGGGCGATCACGTGGCCTGGCAAGGTCCCACCGTCGTCCCGGCCAAAAACACCGGCTGCCACAACTCGTGCAATTCGCTCGCCGGCGTGCCGTCGATCAGCGCCAGCAGCATCTCGATCATGCGCGCGCCCGCCCTGGTCGGCTCGGGCTGGTCGATCGTGGTGACGTTGGCACCGGCCAGGGTGTCGGCCATGCTGCCCCAGACGATGATGGACATCTCCTTGCCCATTTCCACGCCGGCGTCGCGCAACGCGTGCACCGCGCCGATGCCGGCGATGTTGTTGTCGACGATGACGGCGCTCGGACGCGGCGAGCACGCCAGCAATTGCTTCATCGCCTGGTAACCGCTGCGCCGTTCCAGCGTGCTGTCGATCAGATAGCGCGGATCGACCGCCAGTCCCGCCGCCGACATCGAGGCGACAAAACCGTCCCTGCGCTGGCGCGCGAAGTTCATTTCCAGCGGCGCGCTGATCAGCGCCACGCGCTTGTGCCCCCAGGCCAGCAAACGCTCCATCGCCATGCTGGTGCCGGAGGCGTTGTCGTAGTCGAACCACGCGTAAGGCGCGTCGAGCTCGGTGCGGCCGTAGGCGACGAACGGGAATTTGGATTTGCCGAGGAAGGCGATGCGCTCGTCGCGCACCAGCGTGCGGGCCACCACCAGGCCGTCGACGCGCCGTCCCAGCACCGTCTGCTGGTAGGAGCGTTGCTCGGCGCTGGGCGACACCGGCGCGATGATCAGGTTCTTGCCGACCTCCTCGAGCGCGGCCGACATGCCCGACACGACGTCCAGGAACATCGGATCGCCCAGGTCGGACGGCAGCAACGGATAAATGATGCCGAACACGTTGGTGCGACCCAGCGCCAGGCTGCGCGCGAGTGGATTGGGCTGGTAGCCGGCCTCCTTGGCGGCCTTCAAAACCCGCTCGCGCGTGCGGACATTGACCTCAGGGTAACCGTTTAACGCCCGGCTCACAGTAGTCTTCGACATGCCGAGGAACTTTGCGAGGAGCTGCAGATTCATAGAGGATCGCTCAATGTTGACCATTGATTATAGCGGGGCCGATGAGCCCGCCGCCACAGCGATCGCCGATACTGTCAAGAAATACAACACTCGCGGGCGCGCGGCGGACCTTGCCTTTTTGTCCCGCATGGCCTAATCTTGAAGCGATGATGTCAATTGTGCATCACCATGTCCGGCTTTTTGTATCGAGGGGAATATCGTGGCCACCGTAATGTCCGTCAATGCGCAGCAAGCGTCGGTTGCGCAAGCTGAAAGGCAAGTGCAACAGGATCAGTCGCGCGTGAACCAGGACGCCAGCCGCCTCGAACAAAGCCGCAGCCAGCTGACGAAAGACAAGCAAACCCTGGCCGACACCCAGCGCCAAAGCACCCAGGCGCAACAGCAGCAGGCCCCCGCGGGGGCCTCCGCCATCCGCTTGAGCGGCGCGCTGAACAACGCGATCGAACGTCCCAACCGCGCCGAGCAAGCCCTGGCGGCCGGTCCGGGCACGGCCAAGCCTCAGTTGAACTCGCTGGGGCAGACCATCGGCAAACTGATCAACGTGGTCGCTTAAGGCCCCCGCCGGGAGGTCAGGCGGCCGCCCCGGCCGCCGCCATCTCGC
>DATMSN010000714.1:0-1575 GCA_035565375.1 Duganella sp.
CCGAGATGGCGCTGGCCGCCAAGCAGGGCCAGGAGGCGCTGGCGGCGATCCGCCTGTGGCGCGAACTGGCGCCCGAATCGGACGAGGCGGTCCAGTATTTCCTCGGTTTCGCCGTCGTCAACGACGATTTGAGCGAGGCCGAGGCGCTGTTCGCCCAACGCCTGAAGGCGGCGCCGCCGGCCCAGCGCGGCATGGCGATGATGCAGATGCAGCAATTCATGCTGCGCGCCAAGGACAAGGCCGCCGCGTTCGCGATGCAGGAGCGCGTGCTGGCGCCGTACGACGACATGCTCGAAAGCCACCTGATCCTGGCCCAGGGCGCCTTCGCCATCAACGACGCCGCGCGCGCCCGCGCCGAGGCGGAAAAGGCGCAGGCCATCAAGCCCGATTCGGAGCTGGCGGTGCTGACCAGGGCGCAGGTGTCGGCCGACGTCGACGCCGCCGGCAAGGTGTTGACCGCGTTCCTGGAAAAATATCCGAACGCCCGCGAGGTGCGCGCCGCCTACGCCCGCATCCTGGTCGATTCCAAGCAGCTCGAACCGGCCCGCAAGGAATTCCTGACCCTGCTGAAGGACCAGCCCGACAACATCGCCACGCTGTACGCGCTCGGCGTGATGGCCATGCAGACCAACGATTTGCCCGAGGCGGAGAAGTATTTCACCCGTTTCATCAGCGTCATGAACGACCATCCGGACGATGAGCGCGACCCGTCCAAGGTGTTGATGATCCTGTCGCAGATCGCCGAGCAGCGCGGCGACGTCGACGGCGCCTATGGCTGGCTGGAGAAGATCGAAGGCGACGACCCCAAGCTGTACCTGGCCGCGCGCATGAAAATGGCGGCCCTGACCGCGCGCAAGGGCGATGTCGACGGCGCCCGCAAGCAACTGGCCGCGCTGACGCCGGCCGATCCCGCCGACCAGGCGCAGATCTTCCAGACCGACGCCCAGCTGCTGCGCGACGCCGGCGACACCCGCGCCGCCTACACGGTGCTGGAGAACGCCATCAAGCGCTATCCGGACAATCCCGACCTGCTGTACGACTTCGCGCTGGTGGCGGAAAAACTGGGCAACGTGGAACTGATGGAAAAGGCGCTGCGCCAGGTGATGATCGCCGCGCCCGACAACCAGCACGCGTACAACGCGCTGGGCTATTCGCTGGCCGAGCGCAACGAGCGCCTGCCGGAAGCCTACGCGCTGATCGAGCAGGCGATGAAGATGGCGCCGGGCGACCCGTTCATCATGGACAGCATGGGCTGGGTGCAATTCCGCATGGGCAAGCTGGACGAGGCCGAATCGCTGCTGCGCCGCGCCTACACGTTGCGCGCCGATCCGGAGATCGCCGTGCATCTGGGCGAGGTGCTGTTCGTCAAGGGCGACACCGCCGGCGCCCAAAAAATGTGGCAGGAAGCCCGCAGCAAGGACCCGAAAAACGACGCGCTCAAGAGCACGCTGGCGCGCCTGAACCAAACCGCGAATTAACCGACAACCTCACACGATGACGATTTCCATTTTCCGCCGCGCGGCCGGCGCTCTGGCCCTGGCCGGCGCGCTTGCCGCGCTGGGCGGTTGCGCCACC
>DATMSN010000715.1:0-4914 GCA_035565375.1 Duganella sp.
CGCGCATAGCGCGACACCGGCTCGGCCAGCGGCATGAAGTCCTGGCCCTTGCCGTCGCCGCCCATGATCACCAGCAGGCGCTGTTCGGCGCCCGTGAAGGCCTTGCCCAGGCCATTCAGCGCGGCCACGGTGGCGCCGACGTTGGTGCCTTTGCTGTCGTCGTAGTATTCGATGTCGTTGATCGCGCCAACCAGGTCCACTCGGTGCGGCTGGCCGCGATATTCGCGCAGGCCGTGCAGCAGCGGCGCCAATGGCAGATCGATGGCGCGGCACAGGGCCAGCGCGGCCAGCGCGTTGGCGGCGTTGTGCACGCCGCGAATCTGCAGCGCGTCGGCCGGCATCAGGTTCTTGACCATGCATTCGACCGGTGGCGGCGGCGCATCGTTCTTCTTGCGTTTTTTCGGCTCGGCTTCCTCTTCCGACGGAATGGCGGTCGCCAGCCACAACACGCCACGCTCGTTATTCAGGCCGAAATCGTCGCGCAGGGTTGGCGCGTCGGTGCCGAAGGTGACGTTCTGGCCCGTGGCGCTGGCCATGCGCATGACGGTGGCGTCGTCGCGATTGAGCACGCGCACGGTGTCCGCCGCGAAGAC
The DNA here is from genome assembly GCA_035565375.1 of Duganella sp. Lineage (GTDB taxonomy): Bacteria > Pseudomonadota > Gammaproteobacteria > Burkholderiales > Burkholderiaceae_D > Rugamonas. The sequence goes on from DATMSN010000715.1 coordinate 594, forward strand.
GCGGTGCTTGGCGGCGGCGTAGGACGGCATGTCGCCGTGCCAGTCCAGATGGTCCTGGGTGACGTTGAGCACCGTGGCCGCATCCGGCTCCAGCGTGAAGGTGGTTTGCAGCTGGAAGCTGGACAGCTCCAGCACCCACACCTCCGGCAAGGCGTCTTCGTCCATCACCTGGCGCAGCACGTCCAGCGCCGCCGGGCTGATATTGCCGGCCACGCGCACGCTCTTGCCCGCGCGCTCGCACAGCTGTCCGACCAGGGTGGTGACGGTGGTCTTGCCGTTGGTGCCGGTGATGGCGATGATTTTCGGCGTGTAGGCGCGTTCCTTCTCCAGCGATTCCAGCGCCTGCGCGAACAGCTCGATCTCGCCCCAGACCGGAATGCCGGCGGCGCTTGCGGCCGGCCCGATCCCGGCCAGCTCGCGGTATGGCGCCAGGCCGGGGCTGACGGCGACGAAGTCGACGCCGTCGAGCAGCGCGGCGCTGAAAGGACCGGCGATGAATTCGACATCGGCGATGGCATCGCTGAGCGCCGGCAAACGCTCCGGCGACTCACGGGTATCGGCAACGCGCACGCGCGCGCCGCTGCGGGCGAGCCACAGCGCCATCGCCAGGCCCGATTCCCCGAGCCCCAGTACCAGTGCGTTTTTGCCTTCGTAAATCATCAGCGCAATTTCAAAGTAGAGAGTCCAACCAGCACCAGCATCATCGTGATAATCCAGAAACGCACGACGACCTGGGTCTCTTTCCAGCCTTTTTGTTCAAAGTGGTGGTGCAAAGGCGCCATCAGGAACACGCGGCGGCCGACGCCGAAACGCTTCTTGGTGTATTTGAACCAGCCCACCTGCATAATCACCGACACCGTCTCGGCGACGAAAATACCGCCCATGATGAACAACACGATCTCCTGGCGCACGATCACCGCGATGGTGCCCAGCGCGCCGCCCAGCGCCAGCGCGCCGACGTCGCCCATGAACACTTGCGCCGGGTGCGTGTTAAACCACAGGAAGGCCAAACCCGCGCCGGCCAATGCGCCGCAGAAGATAATCAGTTCGCCCGCGCCGGGAATATGCGGAATGAACAGGTACTTCGAATACGTCGCGCTGCCGGTCAGGTAGGCGAACAGGCCGAGCGCCGAACCGACCATAATCGTCGGCATGATCGCCAGGCCGTCCAGGCCATCGGTGAAGTTAACGGCGTTGCTGGTGCCGACGATGACACAATATGTCAACGCGATGAAACCCCACACGCCCAGCGGGTAGCTGATGGTCTTGAAGAACGGTACGATCAAGTCGGCCTTGGGCGGCAAATCCATCGAAAAGCCCGACTGCACCCACGCGAAGAACAGCTCGAACACCTTGCCGGCGTTGGGCGCGGACACCGAGAACGCCAGGTACAGCGCGGCGGCCAGGCCGACCAGCGACTGCCAGAAATACTTTTCCGCCGAACGCATGCCTTCCGGGTCCTGGCGCACCACCTTGCGGTAGTCGTCGACCCAGCCGACCGCGCCGAAGCCCAGCGTGACGACCAGCACCGGCCAGATCAAACGGTTCGACAAGTCGCACCACAGCAGGGTCGAAACGCCGATGGCGATCAGGATCAACACGCCGCCCATGGTCGGCGTGCCGTGTTTTTTCAAGTGCGTCTGCGGACCGTCGGTGCGCACCGCCTGGCCGTACTTCATGGCGGTCAGCATGCGGATAACGGCCGGACCGGCGCACAGGCCGATCAGCAACGCGGTGGCGGCGGCGAACACCGCACGAAAGGTGATGAAGTTAAAGACCCGCAGGGGGCCGATCTCGTCCTGGAAAAACTGTGCGAGCCAGAGCAGCATGATTAGTGACTTTCCTTGTTAGCTTGTTGCGATCCAATCAAATGCTGCACGACCCGTTCCATTTTCATGAAGCGGGAGCCCTTGATTAATACGGTTGCATTCGGTGCGACGGCTGCCTCCACGGCAGCGAGCAAGTCGCCGAACTGTTGAAAATGGCGGATGGCGTCCCCCTTCATGTGGGACGCCAGTTCGCCGATGGCCAGCACCTGTTCGATGCCTTTACTGTGCGCGTAAGCGCCGATTTCCTCGTGAAACTCGCGGCCCTGCGTGCCCACTTCGCCCATGTCGCCCAGCACCAGCACGCGCGGCGCGGCGGCCTTGGACAGCACATCGATGGCGGCGCGCACCGAATCCGGATTGGCGTTGTAGGTGTCGTCGATGACGACGGCGCCATTGGCCGCGGCCTTCTTCTGCAGGCGGCCGCTGACGGGCGCGAAGGTGTCGAGTCCCAGCTTGATCTTATCCAGCGCGATGCCGGCGGCGTAGGTGCATGCCACGGCGGCCAGCGCGTTGCGCACATTGTGTTCGCCCGCCGCCTGCAGGTTGACGAAAAATTGCTCGGGAACCTGCTCCGCCTCCGCGCCTGCGCCGATGGTGATGAACATCTCGCTGCCGAAGTCGCCGGCGCGGAAGGTGCAACTGACCTCCGCGTCCTTGGTCAGGCCGAAGCGGATCATGCGGCGGCCGGCCGACAACTCTTCCCATATCGGCGTGAACTCGTCGCCATGCGGGAACACCGCCACGCCGTCGGCGGGCAGGCCGGCCAGCACGGCGCCGTTCTCGCGCGCCACCGCTTCCACCGTGTGCATGAATTCCTGGTGTTCGCGCTGGGCGTTGTTGACCATGGCGATGGTCGGCTCGGCGATGGCGACCAGGCGGCCGATCTCGCCCGGATGGTTCATGCCCATCTCGATGACGGCCGACTCCTGCTTCGCCTCCATGCGGAACAACGTCAGCGGCACGCCGATTTCGTTATTCAGATTGCCGCGCGTGGCCAGCCGGCCTTCTTCGCCGTGGGCGGCGGCCAGGATCGCCGCGATCATTTCCTTGACCGTGGTTTTGCCGTTGCTGCCGGTGACGCCGATAACGGGCATGGCGAACTGGCGGCGCCAGTAATTGGCGATCCGCCCCAGCGCGACCAAACTGTTCGGCACGACGATCGCCGGCAGGGACCAACCATCAGGCAGCTCCTCGACCACGACGGCGGCGACGCCCTTCTCCGCGACCTGCGCGAGGAAATCGTGGGCGTCGAAAACTTCGCCGCGCAGGGCGACGAACAAAGAACCTGCGAATACATTGCGGCTGTCGGTCGACACGCCGGCAAATACAACTTCACCGGAGTCGGCGGAGGCATTCACCAGCCGCGCGCCCGGGAGAGAAGGCAGAATCTGTGCGAGTGCTGCACGCATCAATTCGTCCTCATCATGGTTAAACGTGCCGACAACGCCAGCTGCGCGTGGTCGACATCTGAAAATGGCAATTTCTTGCCCTTGATTTCCTGGTACGGCTCATGGCCTTTGCCGGCCAGCAGAATGACATCCGGCTTGGCGGCGTGCTTGATCGCCGACAGGATGGCGGCGGCGCGGTCGTCCAGCGTCTGCACCGTCGACGCCGGATTGTTCCGGTCCATGCCGGCGACGATCTGCTCGATGATCGAGTGCGGATCCTCGCTGCGCGGATTGTCGCTGGTGACCAGCACGTGGTCGGCCATCTGCGCGATCTTGCCCATCTGCGGACGCTTGCCCGGATCGCGGTCGCCGCCGCAGCCGAACACGCACCACAGCTGGCCGCCACGGTCGGTGGCCACCGCGCGCAGCGCCGCCAGGGTTTTTTCCAGCGCGTCCGGCGTATGCGCGTAGTCGATGACGATCATCGGCGCGTCCTGCCCGCCGACCTGCTGCATGCGGCCCGGCGCCGGCCGCAGCGCCTCGAGCGCCTCGATGGCGGCGCGCAGGCCCAGGCCCTTGGCCAGCATCGCGCCCATCACGCCGAGCGCGTTGCTGATGTTGAAGTGGCCCACCAGCTTGGTTTTGATCAGCGCCACGCCCAACGCCGACTCCAGATGGAATTCGGTGCCGGCGCTGCGGGTGCTGCGGAACTGGCTGGCGCGCAGCATCAGCACGCCGTCGATATCCGGCTGCGCGGCTTTGTCACGCAAGGTGTAGCCGATCAGCGGAATATCTCCGGAAAGTGCCGCACCCAATGGCGCCTTCGACTTCAAATGCGCGATCAGGCGCAAGCCCATCGGATCGTCCAGGTTGACCACCGCCGTCTTCAGGCCGGGCCAGTCGAACAGTTTGACCTTGGCCGCCTCGTACGCGGCCATGTCGCCGTGGTAGTCCAGGTGGTCGCGCGTCAGGTTGGTAAACAGCGCGACGTCGAAATGCATGCCGGCCAGGCGGTTCTGTTCCAGCCCGATCGACGACGCCTCGATCGCCAGCGAGGCCGCGCCCTGCTCGCGCAGGCCGGCCAGGGTGCGCGCCAGCAGCACC
>DATMSN010000716.1:0-7190 GCA_035565375.1 Duganella sp.
GATCGCGCTGCGCGGCGGCTGCCCGGTGACGACCGCCGGCATGACCATCAACCGCTTCTGCTCGTCCGGGCTGCAGACCATCGCCACGGCCGCGCAGCGCGTCATCGCCGGCGAGGGCGACATCTACGCCGCCGGCGGCGTCGAGTCGATCTCGTGCGTGCAGCAGGAAATGAACACCCATATGCTCAGGGAGGTGTGGCTGTCGCAGCACAAGCCGGAACTGTACTGGCCGATGCTGCAGACGGCCGAGACGGTCGCCAAGCGCTACCACATCAGCCGCGAGCGCCAGGACGAATACGGCGTGCAGAGCCAGCAGCGCGCCGCCGCCGCCCAGGCCGCCGGGCTGTTCGACGCCGAGATCGTGCCGATGACCACGGTGATGGGCGTGGCCGACAAGGAGTCCGGCATGTTGCTGAGCAGGGAGGTGACGATCTCGGCCGACGAGGGCATCCGCGCCGACACCACCTACGAGGCGGTGGCCAAGATCCGCAGCGCCGTGCCGGGCGGCGTCATCAGCGCCGGCAACGCCAGCCAGTTCTCCGACGGCGGCTCGATGGCCATCGTCATGAACGCGCAAACCGCCGCCGCCAGGGGCTTGACGCCGCTGGGCGTCTTCCGTGGCTTCGCCGTGGCCGGCTGCGAACCGGACGAGATGGGCATCGGCCCGGTGTTCGCGATTCCCAAGCTGCTCAAGAAGGCCGGCCTGAAGGTCGAGGACATCGGCCTGTGGGAATTGAACGAGGCCTTCGCGGTGCAGGTGCTGTACTGCGCCGACAAGCTCGGCATTCCGATGGACCGGCTCAACGTCAATGGCGGCGCGATCGCCGTCGGCCATCCGTACGGCGTGTCCGGCGCGCGGCTGACCGGCCACGCGCTGCTGGAAGGCAAACGGCGCGGCGTCAAATATGTGGTGGTGACGATGTGCATCGGCGGCGGACAGGGCGCGGCCGGCCTGTTCGAGGTGGTGTAGGCATGCGGTCGAAACTACTGTCGCGGCGCGACATCGACTTCATGCTGTACGAGTGGCTGGACGCCGAATCGCTGACGAAGCGCGCGCGCTTCCAGGACCACAACCGCGAGACCTTCGACGCGGCCATCGACACCGCCGAACAACTGGCCGTCGACTTGTTCGCGCCGCACAACAAAAAAAGCGACAACCAGGAGCCGCACGCGGTCCCCGGCGAGCACTGCCTGAACGTCAGCATGATTCCCGACGTGAAGGTGGCGCTGGACGCCTATTCGGCGGCGGGCCTGATGGCGTCGGGCCAGGATTACGAGCGCGGCGGCATGCAGCTGCCGTGCGTGGTGGAAAAGGTACTGGCGTGCTACTTCACCGCCGCCAACGTCAGCACCACGGCGTACACCTTCCTGACCACCAGCAACGCCGGCACCTTGCTCAAGTGCGGCACGCCGGAGCAGGTGCGGCGCTATGCCGATCCGATGTTCGCCGGCCGCTATTTCGGCACCATGTGCCTGTCCGAGCCGCAGGCCGGCTCCAGCCTGTCGGACATCACCACCCGCGCCGAGCCCGATCCGGTCGACGGCGTGGACGGCGAACGCCAGTACCGGCTCAGCGGCAACAAGATGTGGATCACCGCCGGCGAGCACGAATTGTCGGACAACATCGTCCATCTGGTGCTGGCCAAGATCCCCGGCCCGGACGGCAAGTTGATTCCCGGCGTCAAAGGCATTTCGCTGTTCATCGTGCCCAAGTACCTGGTCGACGGGGAAGGCGGCCTGGGCGAGCGCAACGACGTCGTGCTGGCCGGCCTGAACCACAAGATGGGCAATCGCGGCGCCACCAATTGCCTGCTCAACTTTGGCGAAGGCAGGTTCAAGCCGCAGGGCAAGGGCGGGGCGGTCGGCTATCTGGTCGGCACCGCCCACCAGGGGCTGGCCAATATGTTCCACATGATGAACGACGCGCGCATCTGCGTCGGCCTCGGCGCGGCCGTGCTGGGTTACACCGGCTATCTGCACGCGCTGGACTACGCGCGCGGCCGTCCGCAAGGCCGTCATCCGGCGCAGAAAGATCCGGCCAAGCCGCAACTGCCGATCATCGAACACACCGACGTGCGCCGCATGCTGCTGGCGCAGAAGGCTTACGTCGAGGGCGCGCTGGGGCTGGTGCTGTTTTGCTCGCGCCTGGTGGACGAGCAGCGCACCGCCGACACGCCGGAAGCGCGCGAACACGCCGGACGCTTGCTCGATTTCCTGACGCCGATCACCAAGTCGTGGCCGTCGCAATGGTGCGTCGAGGCCAACAGCCTGGCGATCCAGGTGCACGGCGGCTACGGCTACACGCGCGAGTACAACGTCGAACAGTTTTACCGCGACAACCGGCTCAACGCCATCCACGAGGGCACGCACGGCATCCACGGCCTGGATTTGCTGGGCCGCAAAGTCGCGGCCCAGGACGGCGCGCTGTTCAAGGCCTTCGGCGCCGAGTTGCGGCGGACGGTGCGCAAGGTGCGCGGCGCGGTCGGCGTCGACAGCGCGCAATTGCCGGCCGGCGCGGCAAACGACACCGCCGCCGAGCTGCTGGCGCACGCCAACGCGCTTGATGCCGCATGGCAAGCGGTGGAACAAGTAACGCAGAGCCTGTATGCTGTCGGCGACATGAACAAGACGCTGGCCAACGCGAGCACGTATCTGGAGGCGGTCGGCCACGTGGTGCTGGCCTGGATCTGGCTACAGCAGGCGCTGCTGGCTGCGCGCGCGCTGGAGGGCGCCAGCGTCGCGGATGTCGATTTTTACCGCGGCAAGCTGCAGGCGTGCCGCTATTTCTTCCGCTGGGAGCTGCCGAAGGTGGCGCAGCAGCTGGAGCTGCTGGCCAGCATAGACACCACCACGCTCGACATGCGCGACGCGTGGTTTTAACAAGGAATACCAATGCTTAAACACATCGTTATGTGGAAACTGAAAGAACACGCCGAGGGCGGCGACCGCCTGGCCAATGCCGCGAAGATGAAGTCGATGCTCGACGCCTGCGCCAACCTGGTGCCCGGCATACTCAAATTCGAGGCGGCGCTGGCGCAGCCGGGCCTGGAGGCGACCTACGATGTGATTTTGTATGCCGAGTTCACCGACAAGGCCGCGCTGGACGCCTACCAGGAGCACCCGGACCACGTGGCGCTCAAGCCGTTCTTCGGCGCCGTGCGCGATCAGCGCCAATGCATGGATTACGAGGTCTGACCGATGAACATTCCCACCACTTACCAGCGCATCGTCCTCGCTTCGCGGCCGCAGGGCCCGGTCTTGCCTGAGAACTTCCGTCTGGAGACGGTGCCGACGCCGGAGCTGGCCGACGGCGAGGTGCTGATCCGCAATCATTATCTGTCCCTGGACCCGTACATGCGCGGACGCATGAGCGCGTCCAAAAGCTACGCCGAGTCGCAGGCGCTGGACGAAACCATGATCGGCGGCACCGTCGGCCAGGTGCTGGCCTCGCGCAACGAGCGTTACAAAGTGGGCGATTTCGTCGGCGGCGTGCTGGGCTGGACCGAGCTCGCCGTTTCGAACGGCGCCATGCTGCGCAAGCTCGACACGTCGCGCATCGCGCTGTCGTCGTATCTGGGCGCGGTCGGCATGCCCGGCATGGCGGCCTGGTACGGTTTCAACCAGATCATGGCGTCCAAGCCGGGCGAAACGATCGTCGTCTCGGCCGCCAGCGGCGCCGTCGGCAGCGTCGTCGGCCAACTGGCCAAGCTGCGCGGCTGCCGCGCGGTGGGCATCGCCGGTGGGGCGGAAAAATGCGCCTACGTCGTCGACGAACTGGGCTTCGACGCCTGCGTCGATTACAAGGCCGGCAATCTGGAGCAGGACCTGAAGGCCGCCACGCCCGATGGCGTCGACGGCATCTTCGAGAACGTCGGCGGCGCCGTGCTGGACGCGTCGCTGGCGCGCACCAACGCCTTCGCGCGGATCGCGCTGTGCGGCATCATCGCCGGCTTTAGCGGCGCCGACCTGTCGATCAAGAATTCGCGCCTGTTGCTGATCAACCGGCTGACCTTGCGCGGCTTCATCGTCACCGAGCACATGGAGTTCTGGCAGGAGGGCTTGCGGGAGCTGGGCGGCCTGGTCGCCGACGGCAAACTGAAGTTCCGCGAGTCGGTGGCCGAGGGACTGGCGTCCGCGCCGGAAGCGTTCATCGGCCTGCTGGCGGGACGCAATTTCGGCAAGCAATTGGTCAAGCTGGTGTGATGGGGGAATTGTGTTGTCGAGTTGATCAATACGCGGTAGCCTACGCTTGCACAATGTCACCCGCGTACTCTATTGAAGATAGGAAATATATGAAAAAGATCGCCACAGTCGGCTGCCTGATGAGTTTGTCCCTGATGGCGGCCTCGGCCGCCTTCGCCGCCAGCCTGAGCGCCGAGGCGCCGTTGAAGCCGACCACCGGCAACAAGGTCAGCGGCACCGTCAGCTTCGCGCAGGGCGCGGACGGCTTGCGCGTCAAGGCGCGCATCGAAGGGCTGACGCCGGGCCTGCACGGCTTCCATATCCATGAAAAGGGCGATTGCTCGGCGCCGGACGGCACCAGCGCCGGCGGCCACTTCAACCCGTCCACCGTCCAGCACGGCGACCCGGCGCACGCGCTGCACCACGGCGGCGACTTCGGCAACCTGAAGGCCGACGACAAAGGCGTGGCCGAGCTGGATGTGACGGTGCCGCTGACGCAGATCAATTTGAACAACGGCAGCGCCGCCAGCGCCATCGGCCGCGCGGTGATCGTGCACGCGGCGCCGGATGACATGGTCACTCAGCCGACCGGCAATTCCGGTGCGCGCCTGGCCTGCGGCGTGATCGCGGCGAAATAACGTCGCAGCTAAAAGAGGTTTGACGGCGGCACATCACCCCAACGCCGCCGCGATCGCCTTGCCCGCCCCGGTGGTATCGGCCGTGCCGCCCAAATCGGGCGTGCGCGCGCCGTCCTGGATGCACGATTCGATGGCGGCCACGATCGCGTCGTGCGCCGCCCGATACCTCGCCTCGCCATTGCCCAAGAAATCCAGCATCATCGCCCCCGACCAGATCATGGCCACCGGATTGGCGATATTCTTGCCGTAGATATCCGGCGCCGAGCCGTGCACCGGCTCGAACAACGACGGCCAGGTCCGCTCGGGATTCAAATTGGCCGACGGCGCGATGCCGATGGTCCCGGTACAAGCCGGCCCCAAATCCGACAAGATGTCCCCGAACAAATTGGACGCCACCACCACATCGAACCGCTCCGGCGACAACACGAAGCGCGCGCACAGGATGTCGATGTGGTACTGGTCGCGGCGGATTTCGGGATAATTCTCGCCCATGGCGGCAAAACGCTCGTCCCAATACGGCATGCTGATCGAGATGCCGTTCGACTTGGTGGCCGACGTCACATGCTTTTTCGGGCGGGTTTGCGCCAGCTCGAAAGCGTACTTGAGCACGCGGTCGACGCCGGTGCGGGTGAACACCGACTCCTGCAGCACGAACTCGCGCTCGGTGCCTTCGAACATCTTGCCGCCGACTGAGGAATATTCGCCCTCGGTGTTCTCCCGGACGATATAGAAATCGATGTCGCCCGGTTTTTTGTTGGCCAGCGGGCAGGGTACGCCGGGCATCAGCCGCACCGGGCGCAGGTTCACGTATTGGTCGAACTGGCGGCGGAATTTCAGCAGCGAACCCCACAGCGAGATGTGGTCCGGCACCGTGTCCGGCCAGCCGACGGCGCCGAAGAAGATCGCGTCGAAGCCCTTGAGCTGGTCGAACCAATCGTCCGGCATCATCTTGCCGTGTTGCGCGTAATAATCGCAGCTGGCCCACTCAAAGCTGGTCCATTCGATGCCGATGTCGAAGCGCCGGGCGGCGGCGTCGACCACACGTATGCCCTCGGGCATGACCTCCTTGCCGATGCCGTCGCCGGCGATGACTGCGATTTTGTGCGTTTTCATGGGGTTTCTCCTCCGTTAGCCGATGCCTGACAGCATATCCCGCCCGCTCTCGGTTAATATGTGGCTAATCGTGATCCCATAAAACACGCCACGTGAATAAAAACATCGAAAACAGCGACCTGCGCGTGTTCGCCACCGTCGTGCGCAAGGCCAGCTTTGTCGCGGCCGCCGAGGAGCTGGGCATGTCGCCGGCCTACGTCAGCAAGCGCATCGGCGTGCTGGAGGCGGCGCTGGGCGTGCGCCTGTTCCACCGCACGACGCGGCGGGTGGTCGTCAGCGACGACGGCGAGCAGGTGTACGCACGGGCGCTGACGATCTTGTCGAGCCTGGACAGCCTGTTCGACGAGGTCGCCGAACGGCAGGGCGTGCCGCGCGGGCAACTGCGCGTCAGCAGCAGCTTCGGCTTCGGCCGCAACGTCGTCGCGCCGGCGATCGCCCGGCTGGCGGCCGACCACCCGGCGCTGCAAGTGAGGCTGGAGGTGTTCGACCGGCTGGTCGACATCGTCAGCGAGGGCTTCGATCTCGACATCCGCATCGGCGACGAGATCGCGCCCCAGCTGATCGCGCGGCGCCTGATGACCAACTACCGCATCCTGTGCGCCGCGCCGGCCTATCTGGCGCGGCGCGGCACGCCGCAAACGCTGCGGGAACTGGAAACCCACGATTGCCTGCCGATCAAGGAGCGCGATCTGCCGTTCGGCGTGTGGCGTCTGCGCGGCGCCGAGGAGGAGGGCGTGGTCAAGGTGAACGGCCCGCTGTCGACCAACCATGGCGAGATCGCGCTGCAATGGGCGGTGGCCGGCGCCGGCATCGTGCTGCGCTCGCGCTGGGACGCGCAAACGTATCTGGACCGGGGCCAGCTGGTGCAAGTATTACCGGCGTACACGCAGGAAGCCAATGTCTGGGCCGTGTATCCGCAACGGCTGGCCAGCTCGGCCAAGGTGCGCGTGTTCGTGGACTTCCTCGAGCGGCATCTCGCATGCGACAATCGGGGCCCGACCAAGCAGATGCCACACGAATGACAGATTCCGCACACTACGATATCCGTTTCGGCGACTGGACCGTCCTCGACAAGGACGCCAAGATCATCCGTTTTGAAGTCTTCGTCGAAGAACAAAAGGTTCCGGCCGAGTTGGAAATGGACCACATGGACGCGGTCTGCGTGCACGCGGTCGCCTATGACGCCGCCGGCAAGCCGGTCGGCACCGGGCGTTTGCTACCCGACGGCCACATCGGCCGCATGGCGGTGCGCAAGGG
>DATMSN010000717.1:0-9282 GCA_035565375.1 Duganella sp.
CGACGCGGCGCGCGATTAAACCGCGCGCCGCGTCGCGCCATTCTTCGAACGACCGGGCCACCCGCCGCATCATGCCGCCTGCAGCTCCGGCCAAAGATTCATCTGCTGCGGCGCGTCGGCCATCGCGCGACGCAGATGTTCGGACGGGCCGGCGTCGTTGGACGGGAAATAATCGGCCGTGATGATGAAGGGAGATATCTTCTTCATGCTGCAGCGCAGCCGCGACAGGTCGGCGTAGCGGATTTGCCTCAGCCGGCGCAAATCGATCAGCCGTTGCGCGTTGCGCAGGCCGATGCCGGGGATGCGCGCGATCATATGCGGCTCGGCGCGGTTCAGGTCGATCGGAAAATGCTCGCGATGTTCCAGCGCCCATGCCAGCTTGGGATCGATGTCGAGCGCCAGGTTGCCGGTCGCCGGCAGCAGCTCCTTGACCTGGAAGCCGTAACTGCGCAGCAGGAAATCGGCCTGGTAAAGACGGTGCTCGCGCAGCATCGGCGGCGGCGCCAGCGGCACGCTTTTCGGGCTTTGCGGGATAGGGCTGAAAGCGGAGTAATACACGCGTTTGAGCTTGTAGCTGCCGTACAGTGTCTCCGCCGTGGTCAGTATCTGCTGGTCGTCGCTGGCGTCGGCGCCGACGATCATCTGGGTGCTTTGCCCGGCCGGCGCGAAGCGCGGCGACTTCGGCTCCTCGGCCTTTTCATCGAGCTTGCGGCGGATCGACCCCATCGCCAGCTTGATCGTGTGGACGCTTTTTTCCGGCGCCAGCTTCTGCACGCTGTCCTGGGTGGGCAGCTCGATATTGACGCTCAAGCGGTCGGCATAGCGGCCGGCGGCGGCGATCAGCGCCGGATCGGCATCGGGGATCGTCTTCAGATGGATATAACCGCGAAACTGGTGCACCTCGCGCAGCTCGCGCGCCACCTGCACCAGCTGCTCCATCGTATAGTCGGCCGATTGGATGATGCCGGAACTGAGAAACAGCCCGTCGATGTAATTGCGGAGATAAAAATCGGTGGTCAATTTGACCACTTCAGCCACCGTGAAGCGGGCGCGCGGCACGTTCGAAGTGCGGCGGTTGACGCAGTACTGGCAGTCGTACAGGCAGTAGTTGGTCAGCAGGACCTTCAGCAGGGAGACGCAGCGCCCGTCCGGCGTGTAGCTGTGGCAGATGCCCATGCCGGTGGTGGCGCCGAAACCGTCCTTGCCGATCGAATGGCGCTTGGGCGCGCCGCTGCTGGCGCAGGACGCGTCGTACTTGGCGGCATCCGCCAGGATCTCCAGCTTGTCCGTCAACTCCATGGTCGCCTCAATCCGTGATAACTGTATAAAAACACAGTATATCAATGATTTTCGTCAACCGGGAGTTGTGCGCGCGGTTGTCCGCTCTTTGACCCGGTATTCGATTACGCCAAGTGATTTACAAAACGATCACTTTCAGCGCCTCGACCAGCGCGGCGCATTCCGCGTCGGTGCCGATCGAAATCCGCAGGAACTGATCGATACGCGCCTGCTTAAAGTGCCGCACCAGGATGGCCCGCTCGCGCAGCGCCGCCGCGATGCCCGCGCCGTCGTGACCAGGATGGCGCGCGAAGATGAAGTTCGCCTGCGATGGCAGCACCTCGAAGCCCAGTTCCACCATGCGCGCGGCCAGCCACGCGCGCGTGGCGATGATGGCTTTCGACGTCTGCTCCATATACGCCGTATCCTCGATCGCCGCCACCGCCCCCGCCTGCGCCACCTGCCCCAGCGGATAGCAGTTGAAACTGTTCTTCACCCGCTCAAGCCCGGCGATAAGATCCGGATGGCCGACCGCGAAACCGACCCGCAGACCGGCCAGCGAGCGGGATTTGGACAGCGTCTGCACCACCAGCAGATTGTCATAACGTTCCAGCAGCGCGATGGCGCTGTCGGCGCCGAAGTCCACATACGCCTCGTCGACCACGACCACCTGGTCGGGATGCGCGGCCAGCAGCGCTTCGATTTGGCTCAGCGGCAGCGCGATGCCGGTGGGTGCGTTCGGATTGGCGATGATGATCGCGCCGCACGGCTGCGCGTAGTCGGCCACGTCGATCTCGAACCGGGCGTTCAGCGGCACCTGGACCGCCTCGATGCCATACAAGCTGCAGTAGGTCGGATAGAAACTGTAGCTGATATCCGGACAAAGCAGCGGCTTCTCGTGCTTGAGCAGGGCGTGGAAGGTGTGCGCCAGCACCTCGTCCGAGCTGTTGCCGACGAAGACCTGCCCGCGCGCCAGGCCGAAGCGCTTGGCCACGGCATCCTTGACCGCAGTGTTGGCGGGATCGGAGTACAGCCGCAGCGAGTCGCCCACGGCGGCTTGCATGGCCGCTATCGCCTTCGGCGACGGGCCGTATGGATTCTCGTTGGTGTTCAGTTTAATCAGGTCGGGCATACGAACCTGCTCGCCCGGCGTGTACGGCGTCAGTTCATGAACGATAGAACTCCAAAAACGGCTCACTGCATTTCTCCCATTGCGCGTTCGATATCCGCGATCAAATCATTGACGTCTTCGAGGCCGACGTTAAAGCGCACAAGTATACCTTTATCGTCCCAGTTCTTGCGCATATGCTGTATGCGATACGGCATGACCAGGCTGTTGGCGCCGCCCCAGCTATAGCCGATCTTGAAGAGTTGAAGCGTATCGACGAAACGGTCGGTCTGTTCTTCGGTAAAGCGCGGATCGAACAGCACCGAGAACAAGCCCCCCGCTCCGCTGAAATCACGCTTCCAGATATCGTGACCTGGACAATCGGCGAAGGCCGGATGCAGCACCCTGGTGATTTCGGGGCGCGCTTGCAGCCAGGCCGCCAGCTTGCGCGCGGCAGCGTCGTGGGCGTCGAAGCGCAAACGCATCGTCGGCAGGCCGCGCAGCACCAGATAGGCGTCGTCGGCGCCAACGCCCATGCCGAGCCGCATATGCGCCATGCTCAATCGCTCGTGCAGCGCGGCGTCGCGCGTGATGACGGCGCCCATCAGCACATCCGAGCCGCCGGACTGATACTTGGTCAGCGCCTGCATGATGATGTCGACACCCAGATCGAAGCCGCGCAGCGCCAGGCCGGCCGACCACGTGTTATCCAGCGCGACCAGCACGCCGCGCGCGTGCGCCGCCTGGCAGATGGCCGGCAGGTCCGGCACCTCCATCGACACCGAACCCGGCGCCTCGGTCCAGATCAGCTTTGTATTCGGCTGGATCAGCGCCGCGATGCCGGCGCCGATCAGCGGATCGTAGTAGCGCGCGGTGATGCCGAAATCGGCCGACAGCCAGCGTCCCAGCTCGCGGTTGGGGTTGTAGACGTTATCCGGCAACAGCACGTCGTCGCCGGCTTTGAGCACGGCGAAATCGACCATCGCGATCGCCGCCAGGCCGCTCGGCGCCAGCAGGCAGTGCTTGCCGTCCTCGATCTCGGCCAGGCGCGCCTCCAGCGTGAAGGTGGTCGGCGTGCCGTGCAGCCCGTAGGTATAGGCGTTCTTCTCTTTCCAGTCGCCCGAGCGCATGGCGGCGACGTTCTTGAACAACACCGTCGACGCGTGATGGATCGCGCTCGGGAACGCTGCAAAGCCTTCCGGCGCCTGGTAATCGGAGTGGATCAGTGCCGTCTGCGGGGATTTTTTGATCGTCATGTCTACATAAACCAAATGAAAAAAAAGGCGGACCGCTGCGGGTCCGCCTTCGTGATGATTACTGCGCCTCGCCCCACAGGTCGTGGGCGTCGGAGGTGGTGATCTTGACGTCGATGAACTGGCCGACAACCAGCTTCTTGTGCGGCTCGTACGGCGGCTTGACGTACACCACGCCGTCGATTTCCGGCGCGTCGGCGCTGGAGCGGCCGATGCCGCCGCTGCGGTTGACTTCATCGATCAACACGCGCACGGTCTTGCCGACTTTGGCCTTCAGGCGGTTCTTCGAAATTTCCTCCTGCAGCAGCATCACGCGGCCGCGGCGCTCCTCGCGCAGCTCCTCGGGCACGGGATTGGCCAGTTCGTTGGCGGTGGCGCCTTCGACCGGCGAGTAGGCGAAGCAACCCAGGCGGTCGATCTGCGCCTCCTTGAGGAAGTCCAGCAGGTATTCGAATTCGGCGTCGGTCTCGCCCGGGAAGCCGGCGATGAAGGTCGAGCGGATGGTCAGGTCGGGGTTCATCTTGCGCCATGCCTGGATGCGGTCGAGGTTCTTCTCGCCGCTGGCCGGACGCTTCATGCGCTTCAACACATCGGGATGCGCATGCTGCATCGGGATATCCAGGTAAGGCAGGATATGGCCGTCGCCCATCATCGGGATGACCTGGTCGACGTGCGGATACGGATAAACGTAGTGCAGACGCACCCAGGCGCCGTACGACTTGGCCAGCTCGCCCAGCGCCTCGGTCAGCTGGGTCATGTGGGTCTTGATCGGACGACCGTTCCAGAAGCCCGTGCGGAACTTGACGTCGACGCCGTAGGCCGAGGTGTCCTGCGAGATCACCAGCAGTTCCTTGACGCCCGACTTGAACAGGTTTTCCGCCTCCAGCATCAAGTCCGCGATGGGACGCGACACCAGGTCGCCGCGCATCGACGGGATGATGCAGAAGCTGCAGCGGTGGTTGCAGCCTTCGGAGATTTTCAGGTAGGCGTAGTGCTTCGGCGTCAGCTTGATGCCTTGCGCCGGCACCAGGTCGATGAACGGCTCGTGCGGCTTCGGCAGGTGGAAGTGGACCGAATCCATCACCTCGGCCAGCGCGTGCGGGCCGGTCACGGCCAGCACCTTCGGGTGCACCTTCATGATGATGTCGTCGCCGGCGGCGTCTTTTTTCGCGCCCAGGCAGCCGGTCACGATCACCCGGCCGTTTTCGGCCAGCGCTTCGCCGATGGCGTCGAGCGACTCCTGCACGGCGGCGTCGATGAAGCCGCAGGTGTTGACGATCACCAGATCGGCGCCATCATACGACTTGGCCGTCTCGTAGCCTTCGGCACGCAGCTGGGTGAGGATCTGTTCGGAGTCGACCAGCGCCTTGGGGCAGCCGAGCGAGACGAAGCCGACCTTCGGTGCGGCACCCGTCACGGAGGTGCTGGCGGCGGCGGGCTTGGTGATACGGGAGAGTGGTTGCGATTGCATGATAGGTTGCCTGGGGTTGCTAAATGCGCCATGAAAATTACGAGCAATCGACGATTATACCCTATTCTCATAGGGAGATCATGCTAGGATAAGGCTTACCCATATAGTTTGCATAACTTCAGGAGAATGTGTGGCAACGCTGAAAGACGTCGCAATGCTCGCCGGCGTCGGCATGTCGACGGCATCGCGCGCCATCTCGGGCGCCGGCCCGGTGTCGGCCGAGTCGATGAGGAAGGTCCAGGCGGCGATCGAACAGCTCAACTTCCGCCCCTCGTCCATCGGCCGCTCGCTGTCTGCGCAATCGCTGGGCATCATCGGCATCTACGTACCGTCGTTCTTCGGCGCGTACTACGGCACCATCCTCAAACAGACCGACATCGAATTGCGCGCCGTGCGCCGCCATGTGGTGGTGGCCACCGGCTGCGGCGACGGCACGCCGCGCGACGAGGCGATCGAAGCGGTCCAGTTCCTGATCGGGCGCGATTGCGACGGCATTGTCGTGCTGGGCCACGACCTGCACGACGAAGACATACTGGCGCTGCGCAAAATGCAGCCGAAGCTGGCCCTCCTCAACCGCCACAGCGCGCAGTTCGAGGAGGCCTCGTTCTGCCCCGACCACCGCCACGGCGGCGCGCTGGCGGCGCAAACCCTGCTGGGCGCCGGGCATCGCCGGCTGGCCGTCATCTCCGGCCCCGCCGCCACCTCCGACAACAAGGACCGCATGGACGGCTTCTTCGACGAACTGGCGCGCAGCGGCATCGCGCGCGCGTCGGTGCAGCTGATCGAGTCGGACTTCTCGCGCGAAGGCGGTTTCGGCGCCACTCAGCGGCTGATCGACGCTCAGCGCCCGTTCACCGGTTTATTCTGCGCCAACGATGAAATGGCGGTCGGCGCCATGTCCTGCCTGCACCGCGCCGGCATCGGCGTGCCGCACGAAGTATCCATCGTCGGCTACGACGACGACTATTCCGCCGAATTCTCGTCGCCGGGCCTGACGTCGGTGCATATACCGATACGGCAGCTGACGCAGAACGCCGTGCGCTGGCTGCTCAACCAATGCTACAACACGCAGCACGCCATCACACGCGAGTTCCCGGTCACCGTATCTGAGCGCGGCTCCGTCAGCAAGCCCTCCATCTGACCCAAGCTCCGTCGGCGGCCCATGCGGGAGCCCAATCACACGTCAACCTGCAACAGACGCCGTTTAACCTCCTGCTGAAACGCCGGCGCCAGCAAAATCGCGCGGTGATCGACGCCTTCCACCACGCTGCGGCTAAACGACGTGGCATGAACACTCCAGTCCCGCAAACCCGGCGCACGGCGCTCCAGCGAAGCGCCGGCGATGAACGCGTGCAGCGGCGCGCCCAAGGCGCCATAGCGATAGCGCCCCATGATCATGGCGTTATCGAACGCCACCCACAGGCTATATTCGCCGCTACCCAACGCGGGGCCGTCGAGCGGCAGTTCGGCCTCATCGAGCAGATGACACAACGCCGCGTTGCGCTCGGCCGCCGTCATGCGTTCGAACAGCGCGTCCCAGCGGTCGGCCATGGCCGACCGCTCAAGCCAGCGCGCCAGCTTCAATTCAGCCGCCGCGCTTTCCTCGACCGTCAGCACGCGCCCCACCGGCGCGGAACCCTCGAACACATCGACCACGCACACCAGCGCAGGCGCCTGGTCGCGCTCCAGCTCGCGCGCCGTCGCAAACGCCAGATCCCCGCCGAACGACCAGCCCAGCAAGGCGCAAGGCTGCCCACGCGCCTCCGCGCGGATATGCGCCGCGTAACGCCGCGCCAGTTGATCCAGCTCCAGCCCATCCCAGCGCGCACCGGTCAGCGCATGGCAAACGAAGCTGCGCACCGGCCGGTCCTGTCCCAGCGCCTCGACCAGCGCCGCGTACTCGCTCGAATTGACGTTCAATCCCGGGAAGCAGTAAAGCGGCATGCCACCGCCCCCGCGGTTCATGTGGACCACCTCGCAGCGCGGCGTGTCGTGCATATCCAGGCGCAAAGACTGCGCCGCGAGCGTCGGCGTGTTGAACACATCGGCCAGCGCCAGGCTGCCTTGGCCGAAACGCTGCTGCACCTGGCGCAGCAACCGCAACGCCATCAACGAATTGCCGCCAAGGGCGAAGAAATCGTCGTCCCGTCCCACTTGGTCGACGCGTAGCACCTCGCGCCAGATCTCCGCCAGCGCGGTTTCGGCGGCGCCGCGCGGAGCTTCCCTGCCCGCCAACGGCGCACTTTG
This sequence comes from Duganella sp., assembly GCA_035565375.1. Lineage (GTDB taxonomy): Bacteria > Pseudomonadota > Gammaproteobacteria > Burkholderiales > Burkholderiaceae_D > Rugamonas. The sequence continues at coordinate 7,358 of DATMSN010000717.1, forward strand.
CGGTCGAGGCAACGCCTTGCGGTCCACCTTGCCGGCGGGGCTGAGCGGCAGCGATGCCAACGTCACGATCCGCGCCGGCACCATATAATCGGGCAAAGCCGACGCCAGTTCGCGCCTGAGCACCGCCTCGTTCAAGGCGCCGCCGTGGCCCGGGTTGGCCGTCACGTAGGCCAACAACTGCCCGGCGTCGGCGATGACCGCCGCTTCCCGCACGCCGCGTTGGCGCAGCAGCTGGGATTCGACCTCGCCCAACTCGATGCGGAAACCGCGCACCTTGACCTGCTGGTCGATCCGGCCAAGATACAGCAGTTGGCCGTCGGCGCGCCAGCGCACCAGGTCACCGGTCCGATACAGGCGCGCGCCCGGCGCCCCATCAGGATCGGCGATGAACTTCTCGGCCGAAAGACCCGGGCGATTCAGGTAGCCGCGCGCCAGCAAGGCGCCGCCGATGCACAATTCGCCCGGGGCGCCCGGCGCCACCGGATTGAGGTCGGCGTCGAGCACATGGAAGCTGCGGCCGGCGAGCGGACGGCCGATCGGCGTGGCCGCCGGCAACGGCGCGCCTTCGGCCACGCAGGCATGGCAATCATAAACGCTGGCGGTGACGATGGTTTCGGTCGGTCCGTAACTGTTCAGCAGCTTGACGCCGGCCAGTCCGGCGTCCGCCCAGGCCCGCATACCTTCGGGCGGCATCGCCTCGCCGGTGGCGTGCACCTGGCGCAGCACGCCATAGTCGCGCGGCCCTTGCGCTGCAAAATCCTGGGCCAGCAGGAACCAGTACGCGGTGCTCAAATCGGCCACGCTGATGCGCTGTTCGATCACCTCGCGATAGAAACGGCCGCTGTCCCACAGCTCGGGGCCGCGCACCACCACGGCCGCGCCCACGCACAACGGCGGGAACAGCTGCTCGACGAAGCCGTCGAAATTGATCGTCGAGAACAGCAACACGCGATCGCGCGGCGACAAGCCGAAATAGCCGATGGCCACCTGCGTGTGGGCGCTCAGCGCATGATGTTCGACGCCGATGCCTTTTGGACGGCCGGTCGATCCGGAGGTGTAGATCACGTAGGCCAGTTGGCTTTGCCGCAGCGGCGGCTCCGGATCGTCGGCGCCGAACCCTTCCAACGCCAGCGTATCGATAGGCAGCTTGCGCGCTGCCGCCGGCAACACCGGCGCCAGCGCGGACGTGGTGAGCATCAGCGCGATGGCGCTATCCTCCACCATGCTCGCCAGCCGCTCGTGCGGATAATCCGGGTCCAGCGCGACATAGGCGGCGCCGCTTTTCAGAATCGCCAGCACGCCGATCACCAGTTCGACGGAGCGCGGCAGCGCGATACCGACCCGGGTTTCGGCGCCCGCTCCCTGAGCGATCAAATAATGGGCCAGTTGGTTGGCGCGCCGGTTCACTTCCGCATAGCTCAGGCTCCGTCCTTCAAACACCAGCGCGTCGGCGTTCGGCGTGGCGCGCGCCTGGCGCTCGAACCGGCGCGTTACCGGATCGGCGCGGCCTCCCGGTCCCGGATGGTCGCCGAGACGACGCAGCAGCGCCAGTTGCTCCGGGCCCGCCATGTCAGCTTCGCCGATCGGCGCGGTCGGCGCGGCGACCATGGCACGTAACAATTGCAGATAGCCCGCTTCGAGCGCGGCGGCGCCTTCATCATCGAACAGCCGGGTGTCGTATTCCAGGATGCCTTGCAGTTGGCCGTCGCCCGCGACAATATCGAGCGATAGTTCGGCTTTGCTGCCGACGGGGTCCAGCGGCAGCGCCTTCACATCCAGCCCGGCCAGTTCCAGGCCACGCTGGTCGGCTTGCATCTCCAGTCCGAACATGACCTGGAACAGCGGGTGGCGGCCGGCCTGGCGCGACGCGCCCACACGCCGCTCGAGCAGAAGCTCCAGCGGCGCGTCGGCGCGTCCGAGGAGAT
>DATMSN010000718.1:0-14474 GCA_035565375.1 Duganella sp.
GACCGCGCGCGCGACGCGGTGCGCGGCGGCGGAGCCAGCGAAGGCGGCGCCCAGATCATCGCGCAGCAGGGGTACATCAATGGCCTGGTCTACGCGCCCAACGCGCTGGCGGGCGCGCGTCCAGCTGGCGATTTGCTTCAGGCGTCGGACATGGTCAAGGTCGGCCTGGCCGGCTCGCTGCGCGACTACACGATGCGCACCTGGCAGGACGAGACCAAACCGCTGCGGGCGATCGTCTATGGCGGCAACCAGCCGGCGGGTTATGCCAGCGAACCGTCGGAAGCGGTCAACTATGTCGAGAACCACGACAACCAGACGCTGTTCGACATCAACGTCTACAAACTGCCGCTGGCGACCACCGGCGCCGAGCGCGCACAGGTGCAAATGCTGGGCGCCGCCATCAACGCCTTCAGCCAGGGCGTGGCGTACTTCCACGCCGGCTTCGACATCCTGCGGTCCAAATCGCTGGACCGCAACAGCTTCGAATCGGGCGACTGGTTCAACCGCCTGGACTGGACTTACCAGGACAACTACTACGGCACCGGCCTGCCGCGCGAAGAGGACAACGGCAAGGATTACGCGCTGATGAAGCCCCTGCTGGCCAATGCCGCGATCAAGCCGGGGCCGGCGGATATCGCCTGGTCGCGGGACGCCTTCCGCGACTTGCTGGCGATACGCTCCAGCAGCACGCTGTTCCGCATGCGGACCGCGGCCGACGTCCAGCGGCGGCTGCGCTTCCACAACACCGGATCGAAGCAGGTGCCGACGGTGATCGTCGCGCATTTGGACGGCGCCGGCTACGCGGGCGCCAACTTCAAGTCGATCACGTATCTGATCAACGTCGACCAGGTCGCGCAGCGCCTCAGCGTGGACGAGGAGAGGAATCGGCGCTACGTGCTGCATCCGGTGCACCTGCGCGCGGAAGCGGCGGACAAGCGGGTGGCGCGCGAAGCGGGCTACGACGCCGCCTCCGGCACGTTCACCGTCCCGGCGCGCAGCGCGGTGGTGTTCGTGGAAAAAAACTGACCGACGAAACGGCCGCGATGCCACAGTCCCACTGTTCCACGTAGGGCGGATTAGGCGGAACGCCGTAATCGGCCATGCATGCGCCGCCGACGGAGCATGCACGGCCGATTACGCTGCGCTAATCCGCCCTACGTGATCCCACCGGCGGAGCATATTCCAACGCAACTTTTGCGCGGCACGTGCGCGCCGAAGAAAAATCGTGCTATCATTTGTTTCATCAACGCAATAATGTTTTCTTAATTGCAAATCCAATGGTAGCGTCGCAGAGCCTTAAACACGCTCGCCTCTCGCCGTTCGACCGGCGTCCATGCCCAGACGGCCATGTAGCGCCCGCCAGTGCCTCGCCCCGCATTGAATAGCACCTTGTCAACCAAATAACAAATGACCGGATCATGACTATTTCTTGCCAACTCCACGAAGCGCGCCGGCTGGAGGCGCTCAACAAACTCAATTTACTCGATACGCCGCCGAGCGATGCGTTCGACCGCATCACCCGCATGGCCGCGCGCCTGTTCAACCTGCCGATCGCGGCGGTGTCGCTGACCGACGCCGACCGCCAATGGTTCAAGTCGCGCGTCGGCGTCGAGCACACGTCGATTCCGCGCCTGGGCGCCCCGTGCGGCGAAGTGGCCGACAGCAGCTGCGTGCTCGTGATCCCCGATCTGCTACGGGACGATTTTTTCCGCGACACCCCGCTGGCCGCCAGCGGCATCCGCTACTACGCGGGCGCGCCGCTGACCACCGTCGACGGCCACTGCCTCGGCGCCATGTGCGTGCTCGGCACCGAGCCGCGCGACACCACGCAGGCGGAACTCGACATCCTGTCCGACCTGGCCGCGATGGTGATGGCGCAGATCGAGATGCAGCACGCGCTGGGCCGCATGGACCCGCTGAGCGGCCTGCCGAACCGCAACCAGTTCATCGAAGACTTCCAGGACATGCAGCGCGACCTCCCGGCCGACGAACGGCGGCTGGCGGTGCTGATCAACCTCGCCACGCCCGACCAGCTGGCGCGCGCCGCCCGCGCGCTCAACCCCTCCTTCCTCGACGAGATGGTGGTCGACGCGGCGGCATGGATACGCGCCGAAACCGGTTCGCGCCGCAAGGTCTACCACGTCTCCGCCACGCAGTTCGCGTTGATCTCCGAAGCCGGCGTGGGACTGGCCGACTACCTGCCGGCGCTGGAGGAAAAGATGGAACACGCGATCAGCGTGAGCAAGCTGCGCTTCGTGATCACCCCGTCGATCGGCGTGGCGCCATTCGAAGTCGGCACCGCAGATGGACTGAGCGTGCTGCGCCAGGCGCAAAGCGCGGCCCACGACGCCATCGACAGCGCCACCCGCGTCGCCGTGTACTCGGCGCTGGAGGACGGCCTGTATCGCCGCCGTTTCGACCTGCTCAACGACTTCGCCGCGGCGCTGATCAGCCGCGATCAGCTACGCCTGGTCTACCAGCCGCGCATCGACATCGCCAGCGGCGAGTGCGTCGGCGCCGAGGCGCTGCTGCGCTGGAACCATCCGACGCTCGGCCCGATCGGTCCCGGCGAATTCATCCCCCTCATCGAGCGTTCCGGCCTGGCGCAGGCGACGACGGCGTGGGTGCTGAACCGGGCGTTGCGCCAGCAGCAGGCATGGCGCGCCGCCGGGCTGCGCCTGCAGCTGTCGCTCAACGTCTCGGCCGCCAATCTGCTGGAGCCGGATCTGGCCGACCGCGTGGTCGCCGGGCTGGAACAATACGGCCTGCCGCCGGAGTGCCTGGAACTGGAGATCACGGAAAGCGCGATCATGGAGCAGCCGGTCAAGGCCAACGCCATGCTCGAGGCGCTGGCCGGCGCCGGCGTGCACCTGGCGATCGACGACTTCGGCACCGGCTACAGCAGCCTGTCGTATTTGCAGCGCATGCCGGCCAACGTGGTCAAGATCGACCAGTCGTTCATCCTCGGGCTGGAGGACGACTATCGTCAACAGGGATTGGTCAGGACGATGATCGCGATGTCGCAGGATCTGGGGCACCGGGTGGTGGCCGAGGGCGTGGAGCGCGGCGACGTGCTGGCTTTCCTGCGCTCGGCGGGTTGCGACGAGGCGCAGGGGTATTTGTTCGCGCGGCCGCTGGAGGTGGATGCCTTTGAGGGCTGGTACCGCGAAAGCAGCGGGTGGGGCGACGCGGTGGCGGCGAGCATCCCGCGGCGCGAGTCGCGCGCCTTATGCTCGCTGGCGCGGCCGAAGGCCAGCTTGGCGGCGTCGCGGCGACGGCATCAGGCGCGTTGAGCGGCGGGTGCCGCAAATGCCACGGACACACGAATGCCACGGAAACACGTAGGGCGGACTAGCGCAGCGTAATCGGCCATGCATCAGCCGTCGACGACGCAGGCATGGCCGATTACGGCGCTCCGCCTCTTAAAGCCTACCGGAAGGTAGGCTGCCCCTTCGATGGGCCCCCGGGCGGTTAGCGGGCCTCGCCCGCTAATCCGCCCTTGTGGTTTAGATTGGGTTTAGATTGGATCGAAATCCCCGGTTCGGTGTTACTCCCCGATCAGCACCGTCGCGTTGCGCGTGCCGAAACCAACCTTGCCGCCTTTGACCACCGCCGTCTTGCCCGAATAGTAGTCCCTGACCTTCTGGCCGTTGGCAAACACGCCGTACACATTGATCGTGCTGACCTTGTCCGTCGGCAGATCCAGCGCCACCACCACCTTGTCACGCACGCCGCCCTTGTCGTACGTCCGCTTGAACACATACGGCTTGGCCTGCAGCTGCTGGTGCACGCCCGCCCCCACCGCCACATGCGCCTGGCGGAACAAACCGAGCTTGCTCCAGTGCGCGCGCACATCGGCCACCTTGTAGCCATCGCGCTGCGCGTTCCGCTCCAGCTCATCCCAGTTCATGAAGGTGCGCAGCTTGGCGTCGCCCACCGCGTCGGCCGGATCGAGCTTGCGCGCGGTTTCATCGCCGTAGTAAATCTGCGCCGCGCCGGGCGCCAGCAGCAGCTTGTTCGCGCTCTCGAACGGCTTTTTGCGCTCAGGGTCGAACGGCTGGTCGTAGTCGTGCGAATCGATATAGTTCAACACCGAGTAGCCGTTCAGCGCCCCGCCGTGCAGCATGTTCGAATAGCTGCTGAACAGCGACTCGTAATCCTTGTTCGCATCGCGCACCAGGGCGAAATTGATCAGGCTATCGAAGCCGTTCCGATAGTAGTTGGCGCTCTGCCCGCCGCCCAGATCGTACGTCTGCCCGTGGGCGATGTCGTAGTTGAACACTTCGGCCGTCATGTAGAACTTGTCGTCGCCAAGCTTCTTGTCTGGATTGGCGCGCTTCCAGTCCGCGAACGCGGCGTCGGCCACGGTGCGCAATTCCTTCCACACGCTGGCCTCCACGTGCTTGACGGTGTCGGCGCGGAAGCCGTCCACGCCATATTTGCGTATCCAGTCGGTGTGCCATTTGATCAGGTAGTAGCGCGGCGCACGCGGATAGCCGGTGCGCTTGAAGAACTCGTCGAGCTCCTTGACCTCCTGCGTGTAGCGCCCTTCGCGTCGCCACTTTTGCACCAGTTGCGGCGGCAGCTCGACTTCCTCGTTGCTGTCGGTGCGGATGTCCGGCAGGTTCTTCACCAGCGTGCATTCGATGGTGCTCTTCGCATCCTTGAATGCGCACATCGGCTCGGTGCGCACCCACTGCTGCGGCCATGCCTTGTCGATCGTCGTCTCCGGCCCGATCTGATTCATCACCACGTCGAGGATGACGCGGATGCCGCGCGCGTGCGCGGCTTCGACGAAATTGCGGAAATCGGTTTCGGTGCCCAGATTGGCGTCGACGGTGGTGAAGTCGCTCGCCCAATAGCCATGGAAGCCGTACGACTTGCCCGTGCCTTCGTCGGTGCCTTCGTGGATTTGCTCCACCGGCGGCGTGAGCCAGATCGCGTTCACGCCCAGGCTGTCGAAATAGCCGTCGTTGATCTTGTTGGTGATGCCGGCCAGGTCGCCGCCCATGAAGCCGCGCAGCGGCGCGGCGTCGGCGTTGCGGCCATAGGCCAGGTCATTGCCGGTGAAGGCGTTGTTGAAGCGGTCCGTCAGCAGGAAATAGACCGTGGCGTTCTCCCACAGGAATGGCTTCGCGGCCGCCGGCCTGGAAACCGGGTCGGCGGCCAGCGCCGGCGCACCGAAGGCCAGCGCCAGAGCCATTGCAAGGGTTGTTCGTTTGCTCCACTGCGTCCATTTCATGCTGTCGTCCTTTATGGTTATGTGGTGACGGTCGGACGCGCGCGTCCGGTCCATCCTTCGATACCGCCGACCTGCTCGGCGATTAAGATCAATGCGGAAAGCGCCTGCTGGGTAGGCAGGTGGTGCATGGCCGGATCGTCCTCGTAGCGTTCCAGATAAACGCGCAAGGTCGCCCCTTCCGTGCCGGTGCCAGACAAACGGAACACGATGCGCGAGCCGTTGGTCATGACGATGCGGATGCCCTGCTTCTTCGACACCGAACCGTCGATCGGATCGGTGTACTCGAAATCGTCGGCGAAATCGACCACGTAATGGCCCAGGTCCTGGCCCTTCAGCGTGGCCAGCTTGATGCGCAGGGAATCCATCAACTCATTGGCGCCTTCGACCGGCACGCCCTCGTAATCGTGGCGCGAATAGTAGTTGCGGCCGAAGCGCGCCCAGTGCTCGCCCACCAGCTGCTCGACCGACTTGCCGGTGACGGCCAGCAGGTTAAGCCAGAACAGCACCGCCCACAGGCCGTCCTTCTCGCGGATGTGATCCGAGCCGGTGCCGTAGCTCTCCTCGCCGCACAGCGTCGCCTGGCCGGCGTCGAGCAGGTTGCCGAAGAACTTCCAGCCGGTCGGCGTCTCGAAGCTCGGGATGCCCAGCGCGGCGGCCACGCGGTCGGACGCCTGCGACGTCGGCATCGAGCGGGCGATGCCTTTGAGGCCGGCCTTATAGCCCGGCGCCAGCGTCGCATTGGCGGCCAGCACGGCCAGGCTGTCCGACGGCGTGACGTCGAACTTGCGGCCGACGATCATGTTGCGGTCGCCGTCGCCGTCCGACGCGGCGCCGAAGTCGGGCGCGTCGTCGGCGGCCATCAGCTCGATCAGCTGGGCGGCGTTGACGGGGTTGGGGTCCGGGTGGTGGCCGCCGAAGTCCTCCAGCGGTTCGCCATTGATGACGGTGCCGGCCGGCGCGCCCAGCATGCCTTCCAGGATCGCCTTGGCGTACGGGCCGGAGACGGCCGACATGCCGTCAAAGCACATGCGGAAGCCGCCGCCGAACAGTTTTTTGATGGCGTCGAAATCGAACAGCTCCTGCATCAGCTCCGCGTAGTCGGTCACGGAGTCGATCACTTCGACATCCATCTGCTCGATGCGCGAGGCGCCGATTTTATTCAGGTCGATCGCGGCGGCGTCGCTGATGCGGTATTGATTGATCGATTCGGTGCGCTGGAAAATCGCCTCGGTCACGCTCTCCGGCGCCGGGCCGCCGTTGGCGATGTTGTACTTGATGCCGAAGTCGCCATCCGGTCCGCCCGGATTATGGCTGGCCGACAGCACGATGCCGCCCAGCGCGCCGTGCTTGCGGATCACGCAGCTGACGGCGGGCGTCGACAGGATGCCGCCCTGGCCGACCAGCACCTTGGCGAAACCGTGGGCCGCGGCCATGCGCAGGATGGTTTGCACCGCCTCGCGGTTGTGGAAGCGGCCGTCGCCGCCGACCACCAGCGTCTTACCGGCGACGTCGCCCAGCGTATCGAACACGCTTTGCACAAAATTCTCGAGATAGGACGGCTGCTGGAAGACGGTGACTTTTTTCCGCAGGCCGGAAGTCCCCGGCCGCTGGCCAGGGAAAGGTGTGGTGGTGACTGTCTGAATGCTCATGTTCGCTCCGGGTGGATAAGAATGACAAATTGGTGAAATCGGGGTGACAACGACAAACCGGCCGCGCGTCACCGCGCTGCGACGGTTGTACCTGTTCCGGCCAAATCGCGTCGCACAACTTACTTGTCTCACGAACAATATTACAGCATCAGCCCTTCGGATCCGCGTTATCTTGGACGGACATGGTCAGAATCGCCGCCACCAGCATGCACACGCCGCCCAGCATCAGCGTCTTGACGGCGTGGCCGTCGAACACGTGCTTGGTCATGAAGCCGAGCAGCATGCCGCTGACGATCTGCGGAATCGTGATGAAGAAATTGAACACGCCCATGTAATAGCCCATGCGGTTGGCGGGCAGCGCGCCGGCCAGGATCGCGTACGGCATGGTGAGGATGCTGGCCCACGCGATGCCGACGCCGATCATCGGCACGAAGGCCATGTTCGGATCGCGGATCGCGAAAAGGCTGATCAGGCTCGCGCCGCCGATGGCCAGGCAGGTCATGTGCACGAACTTGCGGCTGGTGTGGCGCGCGAACACCGGCAGGATGAACGCGGCCAGCGCGGCCACGCCGCTATAGACGGCAAACATGACGCCGACATGGTTGGCGGCTTGCTGGAAGGCGGCCGATTGCGCGTCCGTGGTGCCGTAGACGTTTTCGCCGATGGCGTTGGTGGTGTAGATCCACATCGCGAACAGGGCGATCCAGGAAAAGAACTGCACGGCGGCCAGCTGCACCATCGTCTTCGGCATTTTGCCAAAGCCGCCGAAGATCTCAGTCAGCGCGCGGCCCAGGCCCTTGGTGTGCCGCTGCTCGGCGCGGAAGGCTTCGAGGTCGCTCGGCGGCTCCTCCTTCGCGGTCAGCACGGTCCACATCACGGCACTCATGTAGATCGCGCCGCCGGCATAGAACGAATAGCGCACGGTGTCAGGAATGGCGCCGTTGACCGGCACATTGCTCACGCCCAGATAGTCGGCGAAGATGGTCGGCAGCAGCGACGCGATCACCGCGCCCCAGCCGATGAAGAAGGTTTGCATCGCGAAGCCGGCGGTCTGCTGCGACGGTCCCAGTTTGTCGCCCACAAAAGCGCGGAACGGTTCCATCGAGACGTTGATCGCGGCGTCGAGCATCCACAGCACGATCACCGCCATCCACAGCGCCGAGGAATTCGGCATCAGGAACAGCGCCAGGGACGCCAGCAAGGCGCCGACGAAGAAGAACGGGCGGCGGCGGCCCCACCGTGGATGCCAGGTGTTGTCGCTCAGGTAGCCGATGATCGGCTGCACCAGCAGGCCGGTGACCGGCGCCGCCAGCCAATACAGGGACAACTCGTCGGGATTGGCGCCCAGTGTGGAGAAAATCCGGCTGGTGTTAGCATTCTGCAGCGCGAAGCCGAACTGGATACCGAAAAAGCCAAAGCTCATATTCCATAGCTGCCAGAACGACAGTATGGGCTTGCTGCTGGAAGATCTCATGCGACGCGTCCCGATTATTGAAATTTGTAGCAAAATAACACGGCACCACATGGGTGTCAATTGAAAGGATACCAAGGTAAAATAACGTCAAACGGCGTATCTTGGACCAAATTTTGTAGCCAAATGTAGCCAAACAACAGAATACATCACATCAACGAGACTCTTACCCGACATGACAAGCAATCCCATTGTAAAACTTGCCGCTCTGCCAATCGCGCTGCTCTCCCTGTTTGCCGGCCTGGCCCCCTCGGCGCTGGCCCAGAACGCCGGCCGCATCTTCGCCAGCGCCACGCTGCACGGCGGGTATCTGGAGGTGCGCACCAGCGACGGCGTCTATCTGATCAAGCCCTACACCCGCAGCATCATCGAGACCACCTTCGTGCCGGACGGCGAAAAGGTCGATCCGGACTCGCACGCGGTGGTGCTGGCGCCGGCCGCCGTGACCACTTCGTTCTCCGAAAAGGCCAACAAGATCGAGTACGCGACCCCGGGCCTGGTGGTCACCGTCACCAAGTCGCCGTTCCAGATCTCCTACGCCTACAAGGGCAAGCAGTTGGTCGCGGAAAAAAAGGGCTACATCAAGGTCACCGACGACGTGGCGACCGGCAGCAAGGATATCAACAAAGGCGAGCCGCGCGTGCTGGAGGCGATCGAGTTCGCGCTCGACAAGGACGAGGCGCTGTACGGCGCCGGCGCGCGCGCGGTCGGCATGAACCGCCGCGGCAACCGCTTCACGCTTTATAACAAGGCGGACTACGGCTACGGCGCGACGTCGAAGCAGCTCAACTACGGCATGCCGATCGCGCTGTCGTCGAAGATGTACGCGCTCCATTTCGATAACGCCCGCACCGGCTACCTCGACTTCGACAGCAAAAAAAACAATAGCCTGCGCTGGGAAACCATCGGCGGCCGCAAGACCTACCAGATCGTCGCCGGCGACAAATGGGAGGACGTGATCGACAACTACACCTACCTGACCGGCAAGCAGCCGATGCCGCCGCGCTGGGCCTTCGGTAACTTCGCGATGCGCTTCGGCTACCACAGCGAGGCGGAGGCGCGCGCGGTGGTCGACAAGTTCATCGCCGACGACATCCCGCTCGACGCCATCGTCTTCGATCTGTACTGGTTCGGCAAGGAGGTCAAGGGCACGATGGGCAACCTGGCCTGGGACGCGGACAACTTCCCCAACCCGATCGGCATGATCTCGGACTTCAAGCAAAAAGGCGTGCAAACGGTGGTGATCAGCGAACCGTTCATCGTCGACACCTCCAGCCGCTGGAAGGAGGCGGTCGACAAGAAGATCCTCGGCACCGACGCCAACGGCGCGCCGCTGGCCTACGACTTCTTCTTCGGCCACACGGGCCTGATCGACATCTTCGGCCAGCCCGGCAAGGACTGGCTGTGGAATATCTACAAGGGCCTGCGCCAGCAGGGCGTGGCCGGCGTCTGGGGCGACCTGGGCGAGCCGGAACTGCACCCGACCGAAATGCGCCACGCCACCGGCGGCGCCGACGAGGTCCACAACATCTACGGCCACCAATGGGCCAAGCTGGTGGCCGAGGGCTACCAGAAGGACTTCCCCACCGAGCGCCCGTTCATCCTGATGCGCGCCGGTTACTCCGGCACGCAGCGCTACGGCATCATCCCTTGGTCCGGCGATGTCGATCGCAGCTGGGCGGGACTGCGATCGCAGCCCGAGATTTCGCTGCAAATGGGGATGCAGGGCGCCGGCTACATGCACTCGGACCTGGGCGGCTTCGCCAACCCGGTGCTGGACAACGAACTGTATGCGCGCTGGCTGCAGTACGGCGTGTTCCAGCCGGTGTTCCGCCCGCACGCGCAGGAGGAAGTGCCGTCCGAACCGATCTACCGCGAAGACAAGACCAAGGCGCTGGCGCGCGACGCCATCCGCATGCGCTACCGCCTGCTGCCGTATAACTACACGCTCGCCTTCGACAACAACCAGAAAGGGCTGCCGCTGATGCGCCCCATGCTGTACGAGGAGCCGGCCAATCCGAAAGTGCGGGCGATGTCGTCGACCTACCTGTGGGGCAAGGACTTCCTGGTCACGCCGGTGCTGACGGCCGGCGCCACCAAGGCCGACGTCTACTTCCCTGCCACCAGCGCGTGGTTCGACTTTTACTCCGGCGAGCGGCAGGCCGGCGGGGCGACCAAATCGGTGAAGCTCAGCGCCGACCACGTGCCGGTCTACGTGCGCGCCGGCGCCTTCATTCCGATGACGCGCGTGGTGCAAACCACGCGCGACTACAGCACCAGGAACATCGAGCTGCACTACTACCACGACTCCTCCGTCAAAAGCGCCACCGGCAAGCTGTATGACGACGACGGCCTGACCGCGCAAGCGTTCGAGCATGGCCAATACGAGCTGCTGACGTTCACCAGCAAGGTGTATCGGCGCGGCCTGTCGATCAACATCGACTCGGCCATCGGCGACAACTACCGCCGCCCGGAGCGCAGCGTCGATCTGACGGTGCATAACGTGACCTCGAAACCATCGTCGGTACGCGTCGACGGCATGGTGGCGGCCTTCTCATGGGACGCCGGCACCAGGCTATTGACGCTGGTGCTGCCGCCCAACGCCCTGCCCACCCGGACTGTCGCCATCGCCCTGTAAGCGTGTATGATTATTGGCCATCGGATCAACCGGTTCGATGGCCAATGAGATTACCCAGGGAGATGCACTTGACACCAAAAATTATCAGCACGCTGCTGGCGGCTTCCGCCATGACAGCCGTCAGCGTTACCGCGCTGGCCGCCCCCGCCAAAAAACCGACCGTCGCCGAAGCGGAACGCTTCCTGGCCGACACCGAGGAACACCTCAATAAACTGAACAATGAACAGTCGCGCGGCGCCTGGGTCGGTTCCAACTTCATCACCGACGACACCGAAGCGATCACCTCCTACTTCGCCGAACGCTATCTGACGGCGGCCGGCGAGGCGGCCATCGGCGCGCGCCGTTTCAACGGCCTCAAACTGCCGGCGGAATCGGCGCGCAAACTGATGCTGCTGCAGCAAACGCTGGTCTTCGCCGATCCGAAGGAGCGCGAACAATACGCCCAGCTGCAGGCGGCGATGAACGGCGCCTATGGCAAAGCCAAATACTGCGTCAAGAAGGACGACGGCACCGCCGACGCCTGCATGGCGCTGGGCGAAATGGAAAAGGTACTGGCCAACAGCCGCGAAGAACCCAAACTCAAGGAAATGTGGCTGGGCTGGCACGCGCAATCGCCGTCGTACAAGAACAAGTACACCGAATATGTCGCGCTGTCGAACAAGGGCGCCAGGCAGATGGGCTTTGCCGACACCGGCGCCATGTGGCGCGCGCAATACGACATGCCGCCGGAAGCCTTCGCCGCCGAAATGGAGCGCCTGTGGCAGCAGGTCAAGCCGCTGTACGAATCGCTGCACACCTACACCCGCTACAAGCTGCGCGAAACCTACGGCCCGGACGTGGTGCCGCTGACCGGCCCCATTCCGTCCCACCTGTTCGGCAATATGTGGGCGCAAAGCTGGGACAACCTGTACCCGATCCTCAAGCCGGCCAAGGGCGCCAGCAGCTACGACCTGACCAAGGTGCTGGAAGCGCGCAAGACCGACGCCAAACAGATGACGCAGTACGCCGAACGTTTCTACACCTCGCTGGGCATGCAGAAGCTGCCGGCCACGTTCTGGGAGCGCTCGTTGCTGACCAAGCCGCGCGACCGCGACGTCGTCTGCCACGCCTCCGCCTGGCCGCTGAACGAAAAGGACGACGTGCGCATCAAGATGTGCATCACGCCGACGGCCGAGGACTTCACGGTGATCCACCACGAGCTGGGTCACGTGTACTACTTCCTCGCTTATAACAAGCAGCCCTTCCTGTTCCGCAACGGCGCCAACGACGGCTTCCACGAAGCCATCGGCGACACCGTGGCGCTGTCGATCACGCCCGATTATCTGAAGAAGGTCGGGTTGATGGAGCAGACGCCGGAAGCCGACGCCGACATCGGCGACCTGCTCAAGCGCGCGCTGTCGAAGGTGGCGATCCTGCCGTTCGCGTACTCGGTGGACAAATGGCGCTGGGACGTCTACGCCGGCAAGACCAAACCGGAGGACTACGACAAGACCTGGTGGCAGCTGCGCGAGCAATACATGGGCATGAAGCGTCCGGCGGCGATCGCCAGCGGCGGGTTCGACGCCGGCGCCAAGTACCACGTGGCGGCGGACGTGCCGTACGCGCGCTACTTCCTGGCCGACATGCTGCAGTTCCAGTTCCACCGCGCGCTGTGCCGCGAGGCCGGCTACACGGGACCGCTGAACCGCTGCTCGGTGTACGACAACGCCAAGGCCGGCGCCAAGCTGCAGCAGATGCTGGCGATGGGCGCGAGCAAGCCATGGCCGGAAGCGCTGAAGGCGATATCGGGCGAGGACAAGATCGACGGCAACGCGCTACTGGAGTACTTCGCCCCGTTGAAAACGTGGCTGGACCAGCAGAACGCCGCCTTCGCCGCCGCCCAGAAATAAACTCCGGGGTCAGGTCCAACATTGCTACACGAGCTCTGCCGAAAGCGCTAAATCACTAGCCGATCGGCGAGTCTACAGCACAGCCCGTGTAGCATTGGTGGACCTGACCCCGGATCTGGCGTCAGCGACTGGTGGCGCCCGGCCTGACCACCCCGCGTCGTTCGATGGGCGTCGAAAATACAATCGAGGTGCGCGTTTCGCCGTAGCAGTTAATGCTACCGACGAAACGCTCCAAGTCGGCCATGCTCACGGCCACCACCGTCATCAGGTAGGAATCCGCGCCGGCGACGTGATGGCACTCCAACACCTCGGGCGACTTGCCGAGTTTCTCCAACAGAGGCTTCTTCTCCGGTTGCGCCGCCGTAATCCCAACGACCGCCTTGACCGGATAGCCTGCGGCGGATTCATCGACCTCCACCGACATACGGCGCACGATGCCGGCTTCCTGCAGCCGCTTCAGACGCTCGGCTGTGGCCGCCACCGATAGCCCCACCGATGCGGCCAGGGACTTCAACGGCGCTCGCGCATCCACTCGCAACGCGTCCAGCAGTCGCCAGCCGGCCTCGTCTAGCTCGTCATTTTGATTTCTTCCCATATCAGGCATCCGCAAGAAAAATGAAGGAAAATTATGACATAGCCGAGAAATGTGCACTGTCAATCACGCGTCACAAGCTGGATAATTTAGTTCCGATAACTAAGCAAGTGTGCGAAAAATGCTTGATATACAGAACTATGGCAGCTTCGTCGCCGCCATCCTGGTGTTCCAGGCGATACCCGGGGCCGGCACCATCGCAATTCTGGATTCCACCGCCCGCAATGGCCGCGGGGCCGGAATGGCCGCGGTAATGGGCACGCTTGCCGGCGACGCCATGTTAATGACCGCTGCCGTTGCCGGGTTGGCCGCGCTATTGCAAGCCAACCCAATGTTCTTCCAAGGCCTTCAATGGTTCGGCGCCGCCTACTTGTTTTGGATGGGCGGCAAGCTACTGTTCGCCAGCGCGGATGACAACGCAAGCGTGTCCGCCGATCGGTTGACGTCGCGAGGATATTTCCAACGCGCCCTCGTGGTTAGTCTGACGAATCCAAAGGTCATCCTGTTTTTCATCGCCTTCTTCCCCTTGTTTCTGAAGCCGCATGCATCCCCGCTGACCTTGCCCGTAATGATGCTGCACGTGACGATGCTTAGCCTTGTATACCAGGCGGCGCTCGTGTTTATCGGCAATCTCGTCGCGGTTCGACTCCAGGAAATTTCCTCCGCAAGAGTGATTGCGAGCCGGCTTGCCGGCGTCACGTTGATTGCGCTGAGCATGAAACTTGCCTCACGCATCCGTTGAAAGCCGCGTCGGCGGGCGTACAGCCCAGCCCGTGTAGCATTGGTGGACCTGACCCCGGAGTTATAAAGCAAAAAAACCCTCGCCGGCTTGCGCTGACGAGGGCTGAAGAACGGAGATACAACCGGCTTAGAACTTGTAGTTCACGCCCGCGATGACGGTGCGGCCGTACTTGGCGTACTCGAGCTGCTGGGCACGATCGCCGTTGTAGGTTTCATACGCGGCGTTGCGCAGGTTGTTGACCTGCAGCACAA
>DATMSN010000719.1:0-3107 GCA_035565375.1 Duganella sp.
ATCGCCGGCGGCTGCGGCAGCGCGGCGGGATTGGCGTTGGCCGCCGTCAGCATCGCCGACGGCGAGGCGCCGACCAGCGTCGCCAGGCTGTGCTCGAACAAATTGCGCTGACGCTGCACTTCCTGCAGATCGGCCTTGGCGTTGGCGTACTCGATGCGCGCGCGCGACACGTCCAGCTCATTCGACAGGCCGGCGTCGAAGCGCGCCGTCACCAGTTCCTCGCTCTCGCGACGGGTATCGAGCGCGCCCTTCAGGATCGCGATCTCGGCGTCGAGGCCGCGCAGCTGCCAGTAGGTCGTCGCCAGCTGCGACGACAACATCAACAGCACGCCGTCGCGGTCCGCCTCGGCCACCAGCGCCTGCGCGTCGGACGCCTCCACCAGGCGGCGCACGCGGCCCAGCAGATCGAGTTCGTACGACATCGACGCGCCAACCGTGTAGTTGTTACCCTTGATCGAACGTCCGCCCAGCGCCAGCCCCTGCGACGTCTCCGCCGAGGTGCGCGAATTGGCCACCGACGTGTTCACGCTCAGCGACGGCTGCTGGCTGGCGCGGCTCACGCCGGCCTGCTCGAGCGCCTGCACCAGGCGCTGCGCCGCCGCCTTCACGCCCGGATTGTCGCGCAGCGCGGTCTGTTCCAGGCTGTTAAGGGTCGCGTCGTTGAACACGGTCCACCATTGCGCCGGCAGATGCGCCTCGCTGGCGCCGGCCTGCGGCAGATGGCGGAACGACGCGTCGGCGACGTTTTTCGGCGCGGTGAAATCGCTGCCGACGGTGGCGCAACCACTGACGGCGAGCGTGACGGAGACAGCGAGCGTCAGGCGCTTCAAAGCTGTATTGAACATGGTGTTACCTCACAAATTAGTTAGTGTCGGCGCGCTTCGACTTCAATGCGCGCCACCGCCGCCGCCACCCGAAGGGGCTTTGACTTTATCCGAGAACCACAGCACGCCGATGCAGGCGAACAGCACCATGCCCACCAGGAAGAAGCCGTCGTTGTAGGCCATCACGTAGGCCTCGCGCCGCACGATGCCGTCGACCGCCTTGAGCGCCATGTCCGACGCCGCGCTGGCGTCCATGCCCTGGCCGATGAACGATTGCGTCATCGCCGCCAGCCGGTCCTGCGTGGCCAACGCGAAGTTGGTCACCGACTCGCCGATGCGCTGCGAATGGAAATGCTCGCGCGTCGTCAGCGCCGTCGCCAGCAGTGCGATGCCGATCGAGCCGCCCAGGTTGCGCGTCATGTTGATCAGGCTCGAAGCCGACGGCATGTCCTTCGGCTGGATGCCGTTCATGGCGAAATTCGACAGCGTCAGCATCACGAAAGGCTGGCCCAGCGCGCGCACGATCTGCGACAGCAGCAGCTGGTCGTAGCCGGTGGTGGCGTCCATGTAGGCGTTCATCATGCACGAGCCGCCGAACAGCAGCAGGCCGAAACTGCACAGGATGCGGTTGTCGATCTTGGACGACAGCTTGGCGACGAACGGCATGATGAACAGCTGCGGCAAACCGGACCACATGATCACCTCGCCGATCTGCATCGGCGAGTAGCCGGCGATCTGGCCCAGGTACAGCGGCAGCAAGAACGACGAGCCGTACAAACCCATCCCCATCGCCATCGACAGCGCGGTCGCGGCGAAGAAATTGCGCTGGCCGTACAGGCCCAGGTTGACGAAGGGCTGCTGGCGCAGCGCGCTGTTGACCACCCAGCCGAGCAGGCCGACGATCGCCATCGCCGCGAAGGTGACGATGAAGGCCGAATCGAACCAGTCCTTGCTGTTGCCCTCTTCCAGGAAAATCGTCAGGCTGCCCAGGCCGAGCGCCATGAAGGCGATGCCCAGCCAGTCGGCGTTGAGCAGCAGCGACGCTTGCGTCTTTTCCTTATCGAGGCCGAGCGCGATGCCGCCAATCAGCAGCAGGCCGGGCACCCAGTTGATGTAGAAGATCGACGGCCAGCCATAGATCTCGCTCAGATAGCCGCCGAAGGTCGGGCCCATCGACGGCGCCAGCGTCGCGGTCAGGCCGAAGATGGCCATGCCGGTGGCGCGCTTCGACGGCGGCAGCTTGGTCATCACCAGCGTCATCGCCATCGGTATCAAAGCGCCGCCGGTAAAGCCCTGCAGCATGCGGAACACGATCATGCTCGGCAGGTTCCAGGCGAAGCCGCACAAGGTGGAGAAGCCGAGGAACAGCGCGGTGGTGCCCATCATGTAATTGCGCATGCCGAACACGCGCGTCAGCAGGCCGGTCATCGGAATGATGATGATCTCGGCCACCAGGTAGGCGGTGGCGATCCACGAGCCCTCTTCCTGCGTGGCCGACAGCGTGCCGAGGATGTCCTTGAGCGACGAGTTGGTGATCTGGATGTCGAGCACCGCCATGAAGGCGCCCAGCATGCCGGCGGCGACGGCCATCCAGGTGCGGCCGGAGACCTTCTCGGCCGGCATGATGGGAGCTTGCGGCGGCGCCGCGCCGAGCGGCTTGCCGCCGCCCGCCATATCGATCGTGGTGCTGGCCATGAAGCGGCTCCTTAGTGCGCCGAGACCGCGGACGGTGCGGCGGCGTGCGCCTTGGCCCCGTCCTTCTGGTTCACCGCCACTTCGGCGATCGCCGACATGCCCGGCACCAGGCGGCCGTTGAGCGCCTTGATATCCTCCGGCTTGAACACGATCTTGACCGGCACGCGCTGGACGATCTTGGTGAAGTTGCCGGTGGCGTTATCGGCCGGCAGCAGCGCGAACTGCGCGCCCGACGCCGGCGCGAAGCTGTCGACGGTGCCCACCAGCTCCTTGCCGGGAATGGCGTCGATGCTCACTTTGACTTCCTGGCCCTTTTGCAGGTCGGCCAACTGGGTTTCCTTGAAGTTCGCGGTCAGCCACACGTTGTCCTGCACGATGGCGGTGATCTGCTGGCCGGGCTGCAAACGCTGGCCCACCTCGATGGTGCGCTTGCCGATACGGCCGCCGACCGGCGCCAGGATCTGGTTGTACGCCAGCTGCTGCTGCGCGTCCTTGAGCTGCACGCGCAGCACGTCCACCTGGGCCTTGAGCACATCGCGCGCCGAGCGGGCGGCGGCGATTTGCGCCTTGGCGGCCGAGGCGCTGTCC
>DATMSN010000720.1:0-3635 GCA_035565375.1 Duganella sp.
GTGGCGGCCGACGGCCGCGCGCTGGCGCACGCCCTGCGCGCGCGCGGCAAGACGGAACCGATTTTTGTGGAAGCAATCGGCGATATGCCGGAGACCATCATGGGTGTGGTGCGCGACGGCGACGTCGTCATCACCATGGGCGCAGGCTCGATCAGCGGCGTCCCGGCCAAACTGACTAATTATCCAAAGGTCTGATCGTGAACCAGCTTACTCCTGTTGATGTAAAAGCTTTCGGCAAGGTCGGCGTGCTGCTCGGCGGCCGCTCGGCCGAGCGCGAGGTCTCCCTCATGTCCGGCACCGGCGTGCTGGCGGCGCTGCGGAGCAAGGGCGTGGACGCCCATCCGTTCGACACCGCCGAGCGTTCGCTGGCCGAACTGGCGGCGGAAAAATTCGACCGCGTGTTCATCGCGCTGCACGGCCGCTACGGCGAGGACGGCAGCCTGCAGGGCGCGCTGGAACTGCTGGGCATTCCCTACACCGGCAGCGGCGTGATGGCCAGTTCGGTGGGCATGGACAAGATCACCACCAAGATCGTGTGGCTGGCCGCCGGCCTGCCGACGCCGAACTACGCGGTGCTGGACGCGAACTCGGACCTGGCCAAGGTCGTCGCCGATCTGGGCCTGCCGCTGATCGTCAAGCCGCCGCACGAGGGCTCGACCATCGGCATCACCAAGGTCGGCGCGCCGGAAGAATTCAAGGCCGCCTACGATGTCGCCGCCGCGCTGGACCGCTCGGTGCTGGCGGAGGAATTCGTCACCGGCCGCGAGTTCACGGTCGCGATGCTGGGCGGCGGCGCCGACGCGCGTCCGCTGCCGATCGTCGAGATCATCGCGCCGGCCGGTAACTACGACTACCAGAACAAGTACTTCACCGACGACGTCAAATACGTTTGTCCGGCGGTGCTGCCGGACGCGCTGACCGCCGAGATGCAGCGCATCGCCGTGGAAGCGTACCGCGCGCTCGGTTGCGAGGGCTGGGGACGGGTCGACGTGCTGCTGCGCGAACGCGATCAGAAGCCCTTCCTGCTGGAGGTGAACACCTCGCCCGGCATGACGACGCACTCGCTGGTGCCGATGGCGGCGCGCGCGACGGGCATCAGCTATGAAGACCTGTGCGTGGAGATCCTGCGCACGGCCTGTTTGAAGATGAAGGGGTAAGCAGCAGATGTGGCAAGACGCTAAAGCCTTGAATGCGACCGCCAACGGCATTTTCGCCCTGGTGCTGTTGGCATGCATCGCCGCCGGCGTGTGGTGGGTGGCGCAGCGCCCGGCGTTCAACCTGCGCACCATTCGTATCGAGAGCATCGGGCATGACGAGTTACAGCATGTGAACCACCTGACCTTGCGTAACAACGCGCTGGGCCGCATCAAGGGCAATTTCTTCACGACCAACCTGGACGCGGTGCGCCAGGCGTTCGAATCGGTGCCCTGGGTACGCCGCGCAACGGTGCGCCGCGAGTGGCCGGACCAGCTGATCGTGGCGCTGGAGGAGCATGAGGCGCTGGGCACGTGGGGCGAGGACGGGCGGCTGCTGTCGACCAAGGGCGACGTGTTCACCGCCAACCTGGCCGAGGCGGAAGAGGATCACGACCTGCCGGCGTTCGACGGACCGGAGGGCAGCGAGAAGGAAGTGCTGTCGCGGTACGACGAGCTGCGTGGCTGGTTCGCGCCGCTCAAGCTGGTGCCGGAGGCGTTGTCGCTGTCGAGCCGCTACGCGTGGACGGTGCGACTCAATAACGGCATGAGCGTGGCGCTGGGGCGCGAGCAGACCAGCACCACGTTGAAGGAACGGGTGGACCGGCTGACGGGGATTTATCCGCAACTGGTGGAGCACTTGCCCGATATTGAGACGATAGATATGCGGTACCAGAACGGCTTGGCCCTGAGCGCGACGGGATTGAAGATTCCGAAAGAGGGCGTGAAGCCAAAGCCGGCAGCAAAAAAAACGATAAGCGTTAAACCCCAACACTAGGTAGCAACAGACATGACAAAAGACGCTAAAAACCTGATCGTCGGTCTCGACATCGGCACCTCGAAAGTGGTGGCCGTGGTGGCCGAGGTGATGGGCGATGGACGCCACGAGGTGATCGGGCTGGGTCAGCACGAATCGAAAGGCCTGAAGAAGGGCGTGGTGGTCAACATCGAAGCGACCGTCGAATCGATCCAGCGCGCGCTGGAAGAAGCGGAGCTGATGGCCGACTGCAAGATCCGCAATGTCTACGCGGGCATCGCGGGCAGCCATATCCGCAGCTTCAATTCGAGCGGCATGGTGGCGATCAAGGAAAAGGAAGTGACGGCGACCGACGTGGCGCGCGTCATCGAAACGGCAAAGGCGGTTAACATCCCGACAGATCAACAGCTGCTGCACACGGTGCCGCAGGAGTTCATCGTCGACAGCCAGGAGGATGTGCGCGAACCGATCGGCATGAGCGGCATCCGTCTGGAAGTGAAGGTCCATATCGTCACCGGCGCCGTGTCGGCGGTGCAGAACATCGTCAAGTGCGTGCGCCGCTGCGGGCTGGAAGTGTCGGACCTGATCCTGCAACCGATGGCCTCCGCCGACGCGGTGCTCACGCCCGACGAAAAAGAACTGGGCGTGGTGTTGATCGACATCGGCGGCGGCACCACCGACGTGGCGGTGTTCTCCGACGGCGCGATCCGCCACACCGCCGTGATCCCGATCGCCGGCGACCAGATCACCAACGACATCGCGATGGCGCTGCGCACGCCGACCTCGGAAGCCGAAGAGATCAAGATCCGCTACGGCGTGGCCAAGCAGGTGCTGGCCGATCCGGGCGAGAGCCTGGAAGTGCCGGGCCTGGGCGATCGCGGTCCGCGCAACCTGTCGCGCCAGGCGCTGGCGGCGGTGATCGAGCCGCGCGTCGAGGAGCTGTTCGCGATGGTGCACCAGGTGGTGCGCGAGTCCGGCTACGAGGGCGTGCTCTCGTCGGGCATCGTGCTGACCGGCGGCACGGCGATCATGCCGGGCATGGTCGAGATGGCGGAGGACATATTCCTCAAGCCGGCGCGCCTCGGCACGCCGGACTACCGCGGCCAGCTGGCCGACGTGGTGCGCAGCCCGCGCTACGCGACCGTGCTTGGCCTGTTGTTGGAAGCGAAAAAGCAGTACCTGCGCGGGCATATCGTCACGCGCCAGGACGGGTCGGTGAAGGCGGTATGGCAGCGCATGAAGGAATGGTTCCTGGGTAATTTCTAAAGCATCGGCAGTAGAAGCACAGTAAAAACACAGCAAAAACACGGGTGGTTTTTCACCAAACTTTTTTTAAATTGAAACCGCAGTTTTCAATCCCCAGTTCTTCTACCAATATGAGGACTGGCGCTTGAAAACCGCATTCTGATAGGGAGCACATCATGGAGTTTGATATGGTCGATAACGCAGCTTTGGGCACCGTCATCAAGGTCGTCGGAGTCGGCGGAGCAGGTGGCAACGCAGTTCAACACATGATCGTTAAAGGCATGTCCGGCGTGGAGTTCATCGCCGCCAACACCGACGCGCAGGCGCTGTCGACCTCGCGCGCGCACAACGTCATCCAGATCGGCGAGACCGGCCTGGGTGCCGGCATGAAGCCGGACGTCGGCCGCAAGCTGGCCGAGGAATCGCGCTCGCGCATCGAG
>DATMSN010000721.1:0-4116 GCA_035565375.1 Duganella sp.
CCAGATAGCGCGGATCGGTTTCGCTCCGGCCCAGCGCGATGTAGCGGCGCGCGACCCCGGTGGCCAGCGCGATGTCGGTCGGCCTGGCGTTCAATTCCGCGCGCAGGCTGCGCAATTGCTGCTGCACCGGGTCGCCGCGACGCGGCAGCGTTTCGATCACCTGCTTGCCGCTGGACGGAATGTAGGGCGCCGCCCGCGCCACGACGGCCGATAACGCCAGCGCGATGATGATTATGCTTTTCATGGGGTCCTCACAACGCGGAAAGGGCGGACCGTGTGGCGTCCGCCCTTGTCACCGCTTACTTCACGGTCGCCGGTTCCGTGTCATCCGGCGTGGTGACGGCGACAGCATCGGTCGCCACCGGCTCGGTGGTGGTTTCGCTGCCGTCGCCGATGATGGCCATCACCTTGGCGAAGAAGGCGTCCACCATGCTGACCGGTGGCGTGACAGGCGGCGTGACGGGCGGAGTCGTTGGCGTCGAGTTGACGTTGTCGCTGCCGCTGCCGCCGCCGCAGGCGCTGAGAACCAGCACGCATACCAGGCTTAGATATTTCAGGGATCTCATGTCGTCCCCCTTACATCTGCGGCGAACCGGCGATCGGCGTTTTCAGGTACGGGAACGAGGCGTTGAAGAAGCTGTCGTCCAGATAGGCGCCGTCGGTGAAGTGCAGGCCGCCGGCCGGTGCGTCGGCCGGGACGCAGCCCAGGCTCAAGGTGCACAGTTTGCCCATCACCACGCGCAGCGCGATGTCGACCACGTCGTCGCCCGGACGGCGGCCGTTCGGGAAGCCGGCGTTGTCGCCGCCGATGACGCCGAGGCGGTTCTGCGCGCCCATGGCGACGGCTGGCGTCGACGTGTTCAGGCGCAGCATTTCAGAGGCGGTGACCGTGGCCGGCTGGTTCAAGCCTTTGACGCCGGTGAGGAAGGCCGCCACCAGGTCGTTGCGCGGGAAGTTGGTCGGCGCCTTGGCGCCGGCGCTGCCGTACAGGATTTCGATCAGCGCGGGCAGCGTCGGGTTGGTGACGTAGGTGGCGAACTGGCCGTCGCCGGATGGCTTGCTGGCGTTGAAGGTGTCCTTGTCTTTGAGGCCGATGACGACTTCGTTGACCAGCGGCGCGCCCAGGCGCGATACCTGGGTCCAGGCACCGCCCTCCTTCGACGGCGCGCTCGAATTCGGCGTGGGGTTCAACAGCCGTCCCTGGCGCAGGCTGGCCGTGGTCCAGCCGCCGATCACCGGGTCGGTGCCGGCGGACGCGGTCAGGCACGATGCCGCCACTTCCAGCTCGATCGCGGTCACGTTCTTGGTCGCCAGGTCGTCCTTGGCGCCCTTTTCGGCGCCGGCGGAAAACTCGGTGGCCGGCGCCTTGATGTTGACCAGATCGAAGGTCTCGCCCAGGTTGACGACGAATGGATCCTTGCGCTGGCCGACGAACATGCGCGCCGGCGTGGCGCAGCCGGGGATGTTGACGCTGTAGACGTGGGCGGCGGCGTAGGCGGCGTAGTTGGGTATCGACTTGTTGCCGATGTTGTCGAGCGGCTTGTCGAACACGGCGCCGCCGGCGACGTTGGTCACGGCGGCCTTGGCGCCGGTGCGGCGGTCGCCGCGTATGACGTTGACGGTGTAGGTTTCGCGCACGTTGGCGCCGGGCGCGTTGACGCCGGCGATGGCGCCGCCGTTGATCACCAGCGGAATCGAGACATCCTTGCCGCCGACGGACAGCTTGGTGTCCTTGTTGGTGTTGGTGAAGCGGAACTGGAACGTCAGGTCTTCCTTGGCGTCGCCATTGTTATCGATATGGATCTCGTACAGCGCGTTCGGATCCATGGCGAAGTAGTTCGGGCCACCGTAGGCGTCCTGCAGCGGCACGTAGTCGGCGATCAGGGTGACGAAGTTGGCGCGGCCGCTCTCGTAGCTGCGGAACATGTAGAAGTCGGTGGCGTCGACTTTGGGACTTTGCGTCACGAATGGTGCTTCGCGGTGGCTGGATGCCATGGCCGCCGGTGCGATGGCGCCCGCCAATGTGCCCAGCACGGCCACGTATAGCGCTTGCTTAAAGATAGTTTGCATTTTCGGTTCTCCCCAACTGGTTGATCTGATTGGACTGCACGGTCATATACGGGGCGCCGCTGGCGGCGGATTCAGATTCGATGAGATTTTTTTGAAAAGATTTTCAGAAGCTGTGCGACAGCGTCAAACGCCAGGTGCGCGGCTCGACCGGATGCGAGTGGATGTCGTCGACGCCCCCGGCCGGCTCGCCCGGCAGGCGCGAGGCGTAGTAGTAATCGATGTCGCTGGCGCGGCGGTTGAACAGGTTGAAGCCGTCGAGCGTCAGCTTGGTGCGCTGGTTGAGCCGATAGCCGATGCGGCCATAGGCCAGCGCCGTCGACGCCGAGCGCACGCTGTTATCCTCGATCAGCGGGCGCGGTCCGAAGTAGCGCAATTCGGCGCCGCCGAACCAGCGCCCCAGGTCCTTGAACGTCACGCCGAGCGAGGCCACCTTGTCGAGCGATCCGGGAATGTGGCTGCCGGCCGGGTCGTCGCGGCGGTAGCGCGCGCGCGAGGCCGACAGGTCCAGGTCGAACAACAGCCATGGCGCGGCGATATAGTGGTTGCTCCATTCGATGCCGCTGCGGCGGCTGGGGCGGCTCGCCTCGGTGTCGCCGCTGTCGCCGACGAACACCAGTTCGGAGTCGATGTCCAGGGTCCACAGCGACAAGGAGCTTTGCAGGCCGCGTACCAGTTCGCTGCGCACGCCCAGTTCCGCGCCGCGCGTGCCCACCAGCGGCGTGGCGGCCGTAGGCGCAAGCACGCCACGGGCGTCGTTGCTGTGGAAGCCGGCGCCGTAGTTGACGAAGTATTCCGTGTCGGCCCACGGCCCGAGGATCAGCGACAGCTTGGGCGATGTCTTATGCGCGTCGGCGGCGCTGCCATTGACGTCGAAGCGGTAGGCGTCGTAGCGCAGCCCGGCGATGGTGCGCAACCGTGGCAGCCAGTAGCTGGTGTTTTCCAGGTACAGGCCGACGCTGGCCTCCTTGACGCGGTCCTCGCGCACGGTGGCGAGTTTCCCGCGCGCGCGGGTGGCGTACAGGCCGAGCGGCGCGATGTGGTCGTAGCGCGTCTGCACGCCGACCTTGTTGCGCATGTCGATGCCGCCGATCTTGTCGAGCCACGTCCGGCTGGCGTTGAAGCCGCCCATGGTACGGCGTTCGCTCTGCTGGAACTGGTCGCCGTCGACCGGGTTGGCCAGCAGGTAGGTGAAGTTGCTGTACAGGTCCAGGCTCGAACGCACCAGGTAGGCCGAGGCTTCGGTGATGCGGCCGTCGCCGCGGCGGTGCATGTCCCACGACAGGCTGGCGCGCGCGGTGTCGCCGCCGTCGCTGTCGTCGAGGCTGCCGAAGCGGCCGATCAGGCCGTCCCGCACGGCGCGTTGCGGCACCTGGTCGGTGGCGTTCCAGCGGTTGCGGTAGGCCATGGCGGTGACGCTGTAGCCGTCCTGCGCGTCGCCGTGGCTGTAGCGCAGCACGGCGTTGTATTTACGCACTTGTTCCGGCGTTTGCCACGGACCGTCGTTGCGGCCCAGTTCGATGCCGTAAAGAATCGTGCCACCGGCCGCCGAGGGGTTGGCAAATGAGTCGGCCAGCAGCGCGCGCCGGTGGCCGTAGCGGCCAAGGGTCACGCTGGCGGTGCCCTCGGACAGCCGGTCCGCCAGGCGGATGTGCGCCGCGCCGGCCGACGAGAAATCGCCCTCGTCGGCGAAGTAGCTGCCCTTCTTGTAGTCGATGCGCTGCACCAGTTCGGGAATCAGGAAGTTCAGGTCGGAGTAGCCTTGGCCGTGGGCGTTGCTGCGCAGGTTGACCGGCATCGCGTCGACATAGGTGGCGAAGTCGGTGCCGTGGTCGAGGTTGAATCCGCGCAGGAAGTACTGGTTGGCCTTGCCGTCGCCGCTGTGCTGCGTGACGATCATGCCGGGCACGAATTCGAGCAGCTCGCCGGTGCGCAGCGCGGCGCGGCTGGCGATCAGGCTGGACGTCACCGTGCCCTGGCTGGCGGCGTCCGAGGTGCCGACCGCGTTGTCGTAATGGGCCAGCACCGTCACCCGGCTCATCGCGGCGG